>CAZFBN010000054.1:0-32435 GCA_964517145.1 uncultured Saprospiraceae bacterium | reverse complement strand
CTTCATCTGCCATTACAATAAATATTTAGCATTACTTATTTAGGACTACCAAAATAGCTATCCGTTTTGTTGCAGGGTAGTAAGAATTCAATATTTCGACCAACAAAACATTGTTATCAAACACTTTCTTACAAATATCATTGGTAAACTGGAGAAAATACTTTAAAATTGTATTGGTAAAAGGACGCATGACTACATTTAGCTTTTCTTGATTGATCTACCCAATTTTTCTTAGCGACCCAAAAGCTATCATTTTCAGGTGATTTGACAATTAAACCCAGCTATAAAGAGCTTCCTTAGTTTTAGTGTAACTAGGGTAGATGGATGTGTATTATACATTCACAAATTTTGTTAAGTTACCAAATTATTAACTAGTTCAATTAAAATTATGAAAAGACTCCTGTTCAGCATGTTAATGCTGCTGCTCTGCGCTGCTACAGCCATGGCGCAGCGTACATTAACCGGAACGGTGAAAGACGATAAGGGCGAAACCCTGATCGGAGCCACTGTACTGGTAAAAGGCACGACCGCAGGTACGGTCACCGATGTCAATGGCGCATACAGCCTTAATGTTCCTGCCGATGCAACCGTTATTGTTTTTAGTTACACAGGTTATGAAACGCAAGAAGTGACGCTAGGTGCTTCAAATGTAGTGGACATTGTGCTGGCTACTTCCTCTGTGGGTTTGGACGAAGTAATTGTAGTGGGCTATGGTGCCCAAGCAAAGCGGGATGTGACTGGTTCTATTTCAAAAGTAAAAGGTGAAAGCATCTCCAATTTGGCAACGCCTAGTTTTGACCAGCAATTGGCGGGTCGTGCTGCCGGTGTACAAATTACGCCGCCAAGTGGTATTTTGGGTGCGCCACCTCAAATCCGCATTCGTGGGGTGAACTCTATTTCTTCGGGCACTTCTCCGCTGATTGTAGTAGATGGTGTGCCGGTGAGAAATGGCGACGTTGGTGGTTTTACTTCTGCCAATGCGTTGGGTGATATCAACCCAGCAGACATCGAATCGTTTGAAATCTTGAAAGATGGAGCTGCTACCGCTATCTATGGCTCACGTGCTTCCAATGGTGTTATTTTGATTACAACTAAAAAAGGAAAGCAAGGAAAAGCGAAGTTTAACTATGATGCTTATGTTGGCGTAGCGCAAGCTACCAATTTGTTTGACTTGTTGAGCGCAGAAGAATTTGTAACCATTCAAAATGAGAAAAACAAGAATGCGGGTGGTACAAGCAATATTGCCAATTTGCAAACGCGTCCCGATGGCAGCGTGGTAGAAACAGATTGGATGGATGTGGTATTCCGCGATGCTTTCCAGCAAAACCACGTGTTCTCGGTGTCTGGTGGTTCAGAGCGCAATAGCTACTACTTCTCGCTTGGTTTTAGCGATCAGGACGGGATAGCAGTTGGCAACAGCCTTTCCCGCTATACTTTCCGTGCCAATTTGGATCAAACCGTTAATAACTGGTTGAAAATTGGTATAAATGGCGGCGTAACACGTCAGGAAAACTTCGGTATTTTAACTGGTTCTAACAACTTGTCTGGTAATACTTTCGGCGCAATGCGTATGTTCCCGAACGTGGACGTATATGATGATGCGGATCCAACGGGCTATAACATCGACGATGAGAATGCGCGTACCCTGGGTCGTGGTGCCAACACCATTGAAATTGCCAACGGTATTCCGAATATTCGTTTTGTGATTGACAATGACCGTCGGGAAGCATTTAGCTGGCGTTTGTTGGGCAATGTTTTTGCAGACATTACCATTACAAAAGGCTTGGTATTCCGTACGCAATTGGGTATAGATGGCAACTATGTGGATGATTTGCTCTGGCAAGACCCACGCCACGGCGATGGTTTCTCTGCAAATGGTCGTATTTCACAAGCGTATTCGCCATTTACTCGTTGGAACTGGCAAAATATCCTGAATTATAATAATACGTTCGCTGGAAAACACAATTTAAGATTGACCGTTGTACAAGAATATCAAAAGCAACGTTCTACTTTCTTCCAAACAACAGTGACCGACATTTCTGACCTTTACTTCCAGGAAAACATCGTTTCAGGAACATTTGCGAATCAGACTTCCGCAGGGGATATTGAAGAAAATGGTATTGCTTCTTACCTGGGTCGTGTGAACTATAACTTTGCCAATAAATATTACTTGAGTGCTTCCATCCGCCGCGATGCGCTTTCTGCATTGCCAGAAGCTAACCGCGTGGGTTACTTCCCGGGTGCATCTTTTGCATGGCGTGTTTCTGAAGAAGGCTTCTGGGCTGGCTTGCGCGACGTGATTTCCGATTTAAGATTGCGTGGCTCATTGGCAGAGGTAGGTAATACTTCCATCGGTAACTACCCGTACATTGGTTCCTACGGTTCTGCTCAATATGGCTCTCAGAATGGTATTGGCTATAGCAACTTTGGTAACGACCAGTTGAAGTGGGAATCACAAAGCAAATACGATGTTGGTTTTGACTTGGGTTTATTCAACGGCAAATACAGCCTTTCATTCGCGTATTGGGCGCAAGACAATGCTGACATTATTTTGCAAGCACCAACTGCACCATCGGTAGGTGTGCCAAATAATCAAATCAGCCAGAACATCGGTCGCGTGAAAAACCAAGGTATTGAAGTAACGCTTGATGCGGATATCATTCGCACTAACCAATTTAGCTGGAATGCGAGCTTCAACATTACCACGCAGAAAAATGAAATTTTGGAATTGGTAAATGATCAGGATATTACTGGTGAGTTCAACATCACTCGAGTTGGAGAGTCGATCAATTCTATCTATGGTTTTGAGTACTATGGTGTAAATCCTGCCAATGGTAATCCAGTGTATTTCAAAGCAGATGGTACACCTGTTGAGCAGGAAATCAGCAATGGTAGATACTATGTGTTCAATCCAAGCAGCCCTGGCACACGTGGTGAAGAAACGACTTTGTCTCAAACGGCAGATCGCAAGATCTTAGGCAGTGCGTTACCAAAGTGGTTTGGTGGCTTTGATAACAACTTCCGATTCGGCAATTTTGATGCCAATGTTTTTGTTCGTTTCTCTGGCGGCAATGTTATCCTCAACCGTACCAAGGTGGACTTGTTGGAGCAAAGCTTCAATAACAACGGTACAGAAATTTTAGGTCGCTGGCAAAGCCCAGAAAATCCAGGTGATGGCGTTACACCTAAATTAGTGCTGAATCAGCAAGCTCGTGTAAACGTAGCTAATACCACTCGTTTTATTGAAAAAGGCGATTTTCTCCGCGTAGGTAATGTTTCGTTGGGTTACACGCTGCCACAAGGTATTTCCAACAAATTGAATATTGAAAAGCTGCGGGTTTATATTCAAGCTCAAAACTTCTTGACATTCACCGGCTATGATGGTCTTGATCCTGAGACCAATACCAACGGCTTTGGTGTGGACTTTAACGGAAACCCACAACAGCGCGTCTTTACGTTTGGGTTAAACCTTGGTTTCTAATTTTTTAAAAAATTAATGATTATGAACAAATTAATTATAAAAAGTAAATCTATCATCCTTGTTGCGTTGGTCGCGCTGTTAAGCTTCTTTACAGCTTGCGACGAAGATACAACAGATTTGCAGCCCTTTGACCGGATCACGGAAACAGCTGCTTTCGATACGCCTAAGCGGGTTGAATTATCAATGGTAGGTGTTTATAACGCCGCGCAGAGTGGTTTTTATTTAGGCGGGGCGGTGCGTGGCTATCCGTTTGGTGCTGCTAACGTAGAACAGGGTGACAACCGTGGAGAGGACATGTTGAACGTGGCTACTTTCTACGCTATCACTTACGAAGCTACTTACAATCCAACGACTGCCAACAATGATTACCACTGGCAAACATTGTATGGGTTGATTAACCGCGCCAACATTATTATTGAAGGGGTACAAAATGCAGTCACAAATGGTGTCATCACAGATGCACAAGCGAAAAGCTATGAGGGTGAAGCTCGTTTCTTGCGGGCATTGGCACACCATGAATTGTTGATCCACTTCGCACGCCCATACAAGCACACTTCAGATGCTTCGCATCCAGGTGTTCCTTACCGTACTACGGCTGTAAATACTTCGGATAGATTGACAGAGGCTGTTGCGCAAGGACGTGGCACTGTAAAACAAAACTATGAGTCAATTCTAGCAGACCTGACTTTTGCAGAACAGAATTTGCCAGAGAAACGCACCGGTACTTTGAACATCTCTCGTGCTACCCAAGGCGCTGCCATTGCACTGAAAACCCGTATTTACCAACACATGGGCGATTGGGCAAATGTAATTACTGAAGGGAATAAGCTCATTAGCAAAGGTGTTTATAAATTAACCGCTACGCCGGAAGGTCCATTTGCAAGCTACAGCAACAATACGGAATCTATTTTTTCAATTGAAAATTCTCAAGCGGATAACGCTGGCGTAAATGGCGCTTTGTCAGTAATGTACACGGTTGCACCAGGGCGCGCATTGATTGCAATCAGCCCGATTATCTGGAATGCACCATTCTGGGATACTGCTGATTTGCGTCGTACACAGTTGGCAAAAAATAACGGGCGTGCCTATTTTTCTCATAAATATCGCAACATTACTACCCAGGATGATTGGAATCCGATCATCCGTTATGCAGAAGTATTGCTAAACGTGGCAGAAGCCTACGCTCGTCAAAATAATACCACGGAGGCTTTGAATCTGCTGAATCAAGTGCGCAACCGTGCAGTGACGGACCCTGCGAAGCAATACACTGCTGCTTCTTTTGCAACAACCAATGATTTGATTCGTGCCATTTTAAATGAGCGTCGTATTGAATTCTTGGCGGAAGGAAGAAGATGGGCAGACATTCACCGCTTGGCGCTTGATCCTGACTTTACCACCGGCGGCATTCCTAAAAAAGTGCGGTACAACAATACCACTTTTGCAAGCTGGGCACCTGGCAAGGATTATGATGCCAATGGCAACTATGTAGGCGCAGCGGCTACTTTACCTGCTATACCTTATGACGATTACCGATTCTTGTGGCCCATTCCAACTTCTGAGTTGAATACCAACCCGACGTTGGCGGCACAGCAGAATCCTGGCTACTAATCTTGCTATAAAAAAGTAGGAAAATTGCTGGTTTCAAACGAGTCACTCAAAAAAAACGAGTGGCTCGTTTGTACTTATGGAACTTTTTTAAAGCCAGCAGCCTTATTATCAATACGTTATTGACGCTATTCAAAAAAAGTAAAAAAAAATCGCAAAATCCTTGCTTTTTTTAAAAGAGTCAGCTTATCTTTGTGTCCGCCAACGAAAAAATGGCAAATACATAGAACAAGCGGATGTAGCTCAGTTGGTAGAGCACGACCTTGCCAAGGTCGGGGTCACGAGTTCGAGTCTCGTTATCCGCTCAAAAAAAGGTGTGAAAATGTCACGCCTTTTTTTTATTTTTGCAAACGTAAGATCAGAGGAACTTTCATCTTAAACTTACAGCACTATGCCCGGGTGGTGGAATGGTAGACACGCAGGACTTAAAATCCTGTGAACTGAAAGGTTCGTATGGGTTCAAGTCCCATTCCGGGTACCGAGCGGGGAAAATGCGTTTTCTCCGCTATTTTTTTGTGTCTCGGTAATCTCTAATCCATTGATTTTCAATGATTCGAATCAAAAGAACGGGTTGATTTCAGGTGTTCGGTAGCTATGTTTATTACACACCTTTACTACACACCACTTTTATTATTTATCTCTTATCTTCTAATTTTAAAAAGTAACCGATTGCATTTTCTTAGAGAAGAATTCAATTGCTTAAAAAGCATGTCACCCAGCATTTAAAAAGGTTTATAATATCAATCGATTTCAAATATCCAAAAGAAAAAAAATAAATAATGCAACGGATTGCAAAAAATAATAAAAATCTTTTGAATATTGGACTTTAAAATAGATTTTAGTGCCGTTTTGCATTGTGGTGGTTCGTCCAGAGTAGAAAATGTAATATAAGTTGAAATAGAAACAGCATTGGTTCGAATGATTCGATTGAAAATAATTTTTTCCAATTTGTTTTCGCCATTTTTTTGATAACAAACAAACCTAAAACTAACTAAAGACATGAAAGGATTTGAAACATTGGATTGGGTGGTTATTGGCGCCTACTTTGCAGTGCTACTGGGGCTCGCCATTTGGGTGATGACGCGCAAACAAAAAGATACAGAGGATTACTTCCTGGCTGGTCGCAATATTGGCTGGTTTATTGTAGGCGCTTCTATTTTTGCGAGTAATATTGGTTCGGAGCACGTGGTGGGGCTAGCAGGAGCAGGCGCTGGTGGAAGAATTCCCATGCTGATTTACGAATTACATGCCTGGATTGTATTGATTTTAGGTTGGATATTTTTACCTTTTTACATACGCAGTGGGGTGTTTACAACGCCCGAGTTTTTGGAACGACGCTTTAATTCAACAACTCGCTGGTTTTTGAGTATTTTTTCACTCATAGCTTACGTTCTTACCAAAGTGTCTGTGACGGTTTATGCAGGTGGTATTGTGATTTCCTCCTTGTTACAAATTGATTTTTGGTATGGCGCACTCATTACTGTTGTTTTAACGGGGATGTACACCGTATTGGGAGGCATGCGTGCAGTGGTTTATACAGAAGCTTTGCAAACAGTGGTTTTGGTACTAGGAGCAGCCACGCTTACTTTTGTGGGTTTAAATATCGTGGGAGGTTGGAGTGGATTGAAAGCTTCGTTAGAACCAGGCTATTTGGATATGTGGCGCCCTGCTTCTGATCCAAACTTTCCTTGGCCCAGCCTGGTTATTTCTAGCTCTATTGTGGGTATTTGGTATTGGTGTACGGATCAGTATATTGTACAAAGAGGATTGGCAGCGAGAAATATTACCCAAGGTAGAAGAGGAACCATTTTTGGCGGCTTTTTGAAGTTGCTTCCCGTGTTTTTGTTTTTGATACCTGGTGTTGTTGCGTTGGCTTTAAAAAATCGGGGCGAATTGCAATGGGACACACCCGACCAGGCATTTGCGACTTTATTGCTGCAAAAAATGCCCGTAGGCTTAAAAGGCTTAGTAGCGGCAGGATTGCTGGCAGCTTTGATGAGTTCATTGGCATCGGTATTCAATTCTTGTTCAACCCTGTTTACCATTGATATTTACAAAAAACTACGCTCGGAGGCGCCGGAAAAGCAACTCATTAGCATCGGTCGAATTGCCACTACCATCGTTGTGATTCTAGGTATTGCATGGATTCCAATCATGCAAAATATTTCGGGCGTATTGTACGAATATTTACAATCGGTGCAATCTTACATCGCGCCACCAATCGCGGCAGTTTTCTTGCTGGGTATTTTTTCAAAACGAATTAATGCCCAAGGTGCAATGGCTACTTTGTTGATAGGGTTAGTTGTGGCAGCCATTCGTCTGGTTTTAGAATTAAGTCGTGGCAGTTTGGATCCAAACGGCGTTCTTTACGCCATTGGCGATGTGAATTTTCTCACTTTTGGTGCCTGGTTTTTCCTCTTTTCTGTTATCATTTGCATCGTAGTCAGTTTGGCTACGCCCGCCCCGGCACCTGCACAAATTCAGGGATTGACCTACGGGACTTTGACCAACGAACATAAAGCCGAAAACCGCGCCAGTTACAATAGTTGGGATATTATAATGTCGCTGGTTGTGATTGCAATTGTAGCTTATGTAATGATAAGTTTTAATGGATAGAAAATATTATTATTAAAATGTAAAAAAAAAGTCCAAATTGCTGATATTCAGTAATTTGGACTTTTTTACGATTTCGTAAATTTTTAAGATTGGCGAAATCTAAACGAAACGTAAACACCCCTTCTTTTCAGTAGTGGCTAAAAACGTCAAATAAATAATTAAAAATAATCAATTAATTAACTCAAGTTGCTAGTTAATAAATTGATTGATTGATTAAATGAGCAAATAGCATCATGACAACCTTTAAAAGAAATCTCTTTTGAGAGGTAGCATGAATTTTTCTAGCCAATAATGCGGTCAATTGGCTAAAAGTGGACTCAATGGGTTTTCGTTTCAGGGTGACGAACAGCAATCGCTTCCACACGGGGTAAAAAAGTGCAATAATTTTGTTAGCAGAAAGGTCGCCATTATTTTAAAGGTTAGAAAGATGCCTTTAAAAAGCTTTAGGTATATTTATTTACTCATTACAAAACAGCGGGGTATGAAATTCTTTTCCATTACATCCGTCGTTTTGTTTGTTTATATGATGCTGGGAGTTACTTCCAGTAGTGCGCAATATCACGAAGAAAAATATAAAGCGTATATCAATGATTATGCGATTCTTGCAATGCAAGAAATGCAGCGCACGGGCATTCCGGCAAGCATTATACTGGCGCAAGCTTTATTAGATTCTGATGCTGGTAAAAATGATTTAGCCATTGTTGCAAAAAATCATTTTAAAATACGCTGCGAATATGATTATACCGGCGTCTCTTATTACAAAATGGATGATGATTATAACGAAAAATGGGAGCCTATTTTATCCTGTTTTATAGTTTTTCCATCGGCAGAAGCATGTTACCTGGCATACGCTGACCGAATCGCCAATCCTGAATACGCTGGTATCTGTGGTTTTTTGTTTACTATTCCAACGGAGGACTATAAAAGCTGGGCAATCGGGCTGGCAAATACAGGGCATTCGGTTGACATTAACTATGCAGATCGCTTAATTGAAATGATCGAAAAATATAAATTGTATGATTATGATTTGAATGTTATTTCATCAAGTTCATAGATTTATGAGAAAATCAACACTCCTTACAAAGGTAATGAATAAAATGCGGCGTGTAAAAGTTGTTGATTTGAAACAACTGGATGATAATTTGACCATTTTGTCAAAAGAAGCCATGATGAAAATAAGGGGCGGTAAAAAGACTCCGCGCAAGCATCATCATGGATGTGGCGGTATTTTACCACAGTAAACTAAATGTTAGAAATATTTAAGTTTTTCGTAAACTAAATGGACGGGTAATCCCATGATATTGGCGTAAGTACCCTCGATTTTAGTGATTTTACACAAACCGATCCATTCTTGGATAGCGTAGGCACCGGCTTTATCATAAGGTTGATAATTTTGAATATAATATTCGATTTCTTCATCATTTAATTCTTCAAAATAGACCCTGGCTACATCCGAAAATACGTCTTCTTTATCTTTGGATAACAAACAAACGCCGGTTATGACCAGATGCATCTTACCGGATAAGGCTCGCAGGATACGTACAGCATCTTGATAATCAGCGGGTTTACCAAATATTTCATTGTCGAGAATCACCACGCTATCGCTGGCTATAATAATTTCGTGATTTGTTATAAAATGTTTTGCTGCCTGTGCTTTTTGTTGAGCTAAATAAGCGGCAACTTCTTCTACCGGCAAATCTTTCGGGTAATCCTCTTCGTCAATATCTACGGCATTTACTTCAAATTCAAAACCAGCTTGTTTTAATAAAAAACTGCGGCGCGGCGATTTGGAGGCGAGTATGAGTTTGCGTTGCATTGTATTCAAAATCAATTGTTTTTGATTAAGTTATGATGTGCTTTATTATCTTTTATATAATCTAAATAAATTCCATCAGGAATAACAACTAGCCCCTCGGTTTTAAAATTATATAAATAAACCCAGCAATTCATTACATCGTCATTTACCTGCACTGGTACCAATTCCCGCCAATATTCATTTTTATCCGGTTGAGTCATATGAATACCTTCGTATAAATCTAAACGTTTCAACATCAGGTCACTATCGTTCAATTTAAAAACGTGCCCATAAACCTGCGAATCGGCTTGCTTGTCATAAATGGCACCGGGATAGCTTCCCAAATCATATAATTTCCCCGGAAAGGAGCCTTCCCCGATAAATGCACTGTTTTGATGTAAATAATCGGCAATCGTAGATTGAATGTTATTCATCAACGTGCCATAAACAAACAGCAAATTATTCATTTTGTGCATAGTTTGGGGTGACGGAAATAATTGCTAACAGCACTTGGAGTGCTGTTAGCAATTATTACGCTTTTAAAATGGATTCTATCGCATCTAATTCATCTGATGTAAAAGTCAAATTCATTAACGCATCCAGGTTATTATCCAACTGCTGCACGGAACTTGCACCAATTAAAACCGAAGTAATTCTCTGATCTTTCAACAACCACGCCAGCGCCATTTGCGCCAATGATTGACTGCGTTGCTGCGCTATGTCGTTCAATCGGCGAATTTGTTCCAATCTTGTTTCGGTGATCTCTGATGTTTTTAAAAAACCGTGCGATTTCGCAGCGCGAGAATCCTCTGGAATGCCTTTCAAATAACGATCTGTCAGCATGCCTTGCGCCAGCGGCGAGAAAGGAATGCAGCCTACGCCGTGTTCTTCCAGCACATCGAGCAGTCCTTCTTCTACCCAACGCACAAACATGGAGTACTTGGGCTGGTGAATTAAGCAAGGCGAGCCCAGTTGTTTCAAAATCTCAATGGCTCGGCGACTGTCCTCGGCGCTATAATTGGAAATGCCGACATAGAGCGCCTTGCCTTGCCGAACGACCGCGTCGAGCGCCATCATAGTCTCTTCGAGCGGAGTATTTGGGTCGGGGCGATGCGAATAGAAAATATCAACATAGTCCAAGCTCATGCGTTTTAAACTTTGGTCGAGACTGGAAATCAGGTACTTACGCGAACCCCATTCTCCATAAGGACCTGCCCACATGCGGTAGCCGGCTTTTGAGGAAATAATTAATTCATCCCGTAAATAACCGGGGAAATCTTTTTTCAGAATAATTCCGAAATTTTCTTCGGCAGAGCCTGGCTCCGGACCATAATTATTTGCCAGGTCAAAGTGTGTTACGCCTCGGTCGAACGCGCGGCGGATAATATTTCGACCATTATCAAAAACATCAACCGAACCAAAATTGTGCCACAAACCCAATGAAATGGCGGGCAGCAGCAAACCGCTTTTGCCGCAGCGATTGTATTGCATGGATTCGTACCGATTGGAAGCAGGATTGTAACTCATTGTCGAAAAGGGTGGTGTTGGTGATTAAACATCGGAAAAATGATATTTAGAATTGATATGTGCAAATTGAATTTTAAAAAATAAGGAAAATGTAATAAAAATTTTAATAACAGGAACTATTTAGACCCGTATTGTGGTTTAGTTGAATGTTAATTACATATTAAATTTGCTTAATTTTTTACAAAAAGTAGAAAATTTTGCGTCACAGGTTTAAATTTACTCAAACAACTGGTAATATCTATGAACTGGAGACGCCTCAACGGACAAAAAATTGAGCTTCCGATCAAAGATGCAGTCGAAGAAGCCATCATCAGGGAAAGGGAACAAGGACACAGACTCAAGGTCTGCATTGGTTCTGATTCTCAAGTACGCGGTGGCATAATCGAATTTGCCACCGTTATTGTTTTCCTTCGGGAGAAAAAAGGTGGTTTTATGTACATCCACAACTCGCGCTCAAACAAGAGCATGAGCTTGCGCGAACGTATGATTACAGAAGTTGCCAAATCGGTGGAAGTGGCTTACTCCCTCTGCGACTTGCTCGACAAGTACCATGTGGAGCTGGAAGTACACGCCGACATCAATACCGATCCGCATTTCCAATCGAATACGGCGCTCAAGGAAGCGATGGGTTACATCCTGGGTATGGGTTTTGTATTCAAAGCAAAGCCAGATGCCTTCGCCAGCTCGTACTGCGCGGATAAGGTGGTGTAAGTAAGGGTATGGCGTGATTGGAGAATAAGGTAATAGGGTAATTCCTGAAAATTATAAATCGAAGCCGCCTGGCTTGGGTCAGAGCGGCGTCACCTCTTAAAGAACCTCGTAAGTAAAGAAACTTACGGGGTTTTTGTCTTTTATAAGGTGACTTTCATGGGGTAAATTGCGTCTAAAAAAATTATCATTTATTATTTTTTTAATTTATTATTTGAAAAAATGTTCTATTCAAAGAATATAATTTTTCAACAGTCACCTTATTTTTCTTATTTTTACAACTTAAACATAATAATGCGTTTTGGCAAACCCTCTTCTAAATGGACTGTTTTGATAAAAAAGCCAGCAAACCTGAAATTTACATTTTGAAAATACGTTTGAATCACTTAACTCTAAATCTAGCTGTATGAAAATGAGATGGTTATTATTTATGGTCATGTTATGCTTGGTCGGTGCCGTCACTGCACAGACGAAAAAAACGACGACCACCACAAAAAAGCCAACGACAACAACTGCGACGAAAACGCCGGAAAAAGTGAATCGCATTCAGTTTACGGAATATGAACTGGACAATGGTTTGAAAGTGCTTTTGCACGTGGACAAAACCACGCCGATTGTTGCTGTTTCAGTCATGTATCATGTGGGTTCTAAAAATGAAAAGCCCAACCGCACTGGTTTTGCGCATTTTTTTGAACACTTGATGTTTGAAGGCTCGGAGAACATTGGTCGCGGCGAATTTACAAAATATGTAGAAAGCGCCGGTGGAGAGCTCAATGCCAACACGAGTTTTGATCGTACTTACTATTATGAAGTGCTGCCTTCCAATCAGTTGGAGCTGGGGCTGTGGTTGGAATCGGAGCGTATGTTGCACGCCAAAATTGACACCAAAGGCATTGAAACACAGCGTGAAGTGGTGAAAGAAGAACGTCGAGAAGGTATTGATAATCAACCATATGGCTCAATAGGGGAAGAAATTTTTAAACGGGCATTCAAAGTCCATCCTTATCAATGGATGCCCATTGGCTCCATGGAAGATTTGGACGCTGCTACGGAGCAGGATTACAAAGATTTTTACAAAGAATTTTACGTGCCCAACAATGCCATTTTATCCATCGCTGGTGACATAGATACGGCGAGAACGAAGGCGCTGATTCAAAAATATTTTGGTTCTATTCCAAAAAGAACCGAGTCCATTTATCGTCCAAATGTCGTAGAGCCGCCACTCAATGGCGAAGTGCGCGACACGGTGCAAGACAATATTCAGTTGCCTGCGGTGATTCAGGCATATCGCATTCCAGCGCAGGGTACCGATGATTTTTATGCAGTGAGTATGTTAAGCACCTTGCTATCGCAGGGCGAGAGTTCGCGACTTTACAAGGCTTTGGTAGATGAACAGCAAAAAGCCCTGGCTGCCGGTAATTTCCCTTTTCCGAGCGAAGACCCAGGCGTGTCGCTGATGTTTGGCATTGCCAATGTGGGCGTTGATGTAAAAGTGTTGGAGGATGCCATCAATGCAGAGATACAAAAAGTGCAACAAACTTTGATTGCTGAAGCGGAGTTTCAAAAGTTGCGCAATCAGGTGGAAGCGCAGTTCGTCACTGCCAATTCATCGGTGGCGGGTATTGCGGAAAGCCTCGCCAATTATGAAATGTATTTCGGGGATGCCAATCTGATTAACACCGAATTAAATCGCTATTTAAAAGTAACTCGCGAAGATATTCAGCGTGTAGCGAAAAAATATTTTACAAAAGACAATCGGGTTTCGCTGCATTATTTACCAAAGTCGCCACAACCGTAATTCTTTATTTTCAAAGACTTAATTATTAATTTTAATTAAAATTTAATAATGAAAAAGTTAATTGTAATCATAAATCTACTTTTTATTACATTTTCGAGTATTCAAGCGCAGGAAGATTTTCGGCGGGTTCCGCCACCTTCAGCGCCAGCGCCCAAGATTGCACTGGGTACTTATCAAGAATATACTTTGGCAAATGGCTTGCGGGTTATTGTGGTCGAAAATCATAAATTGCCACAGGTGTCTTTTCAAATTTTTGTAGATGTGCCACCCTTGAAAGAAGGCGATTATGCAGGTACGGCAGGCATTGCCGGGCAATTGTTGAAAACAGGAACTAAAACTAAAACCAAAGCACAGATTGATCAAGCCGTTGATTTTATTGGTGCCTCGCTTTCCACGAGCGCATCGGGGGTGTCGGGGAGTAGCTTGACCAAGCACCGAGAGAAACTATTGGCATTGATGGCGGATGTGCTGCTCAATCCTTCTTTTCCTACCGCAGAATTTGACAAGATCAAAAAGCAAACTTTATCTGGCTTGGCTTATAGCAAAGACGACCCAAACACCATTGCGGCGAATGTGGCGCAGGTATTGCGCTATGGCAAAAATCATCCGTATGGCGAATTGACTACAGAAAATACGGTAGAGAAAGTGACCTTGGATCGCGTTAAAAAATATTATCAAACGTATTTCAAGCCGAATATTTCTTATTTCATTATTACCGGCGACATTAAAGCTGCTGAAGCCAAGCTTTTGGCAGAAAAATATTTTGCAAAATGGCTGAAAGCAGAAGTCAAGCGCGATGCCGTAGCTGTGCCGGCTCGCCCCGATTCTACGAAAGTTGCGTTTGTCAATAAAACCGGCGCGGTGCAGTCCATTATTGCTGTTACCTATCCAGTTACCTTGAAGCCGGGTCCACCAGATGCCATTCGGGCACGTTTGACCAACAGTATTTTGGGTGCGGGTAGTTTTGGCAGTCGCTTACTCCAGAATATTCGCGAAGACAAGGGGTATTCCTATGGCGCGTATTCTACGCTTTCGCCCGATCAGTATGTTGGTTACTTTAGTGCAAGCGCGGCGGTTCGCAATGAAGTGACGGACAGCGCTATTACACAGTTTTTATATGAAATGAAGCGCCTGCAAGATGAAAAAGTGACAGATGCCGAATTGATGCAGTTTAAAAATATTTTGACGGGCAGCTTTGCGCGCAGTTTGGAACAACCAGGCACGATTGCACAGTTTGCATTGAATACAGCAAGATATAAATTGCCGAAGGATTATTATGCCACTTATTTACAAAAGTTAAGCAGTGTGAGTATTGACGAGGTATCGACAATGGCTAAACAATTTATCACACCTGAAAAGGCTTACATTATCGTTGTTGGTGATAAAAATGCGGTGGCAGACAAGCTCAAGCCCTTTGATGCAAATGGCGAAATTGATTATTATGATAATTATGGTAATAAAATCCAGGTGATGAGTTCGGTGGCGGCCGCTGATATGACCGCTGAAAAAGTGATTGAAAAATACGTGAATGCCATTGGTGGCAAAGAAAAATTAGCAACGGTTAGTGATGTAACAATGAAAATGACGGCTTCCGTTCAGGGGATGAATCTGGAAACCATTTACCGTCAAAAAGTGCCCAATAAATTATACACCAGCACAACCATGAATGGGATGGTGATGCAAGAGCAAAAATTTGATGGTACGAATGGCGTCGCCTCGCAGATGGGGCAAAAGCAAAAGCTGGAAGGTAAAGATTTGGAGAGTTTAAAGTCGCAGGCAGGACTTTTTTCAGAAGCTAAATATCAGGAAATGGGCTACCAACTCGGCTTGAAAGGAATCGAACTTGTGGAAGGCAAAAATGCCTATCAGATAGAGGTAACGACAGCTGCGGGCGACAAGCTAACGGAGTTTTATGACGTGAATACGGGCTATAAAATTCGAGTAGTACAGTCCATCGGCGATGGTGCCGCCACGCTGGTTACAGATTATGGAGATTACAAAGAGGTGAATGGTGTGAAATTCCCGCATACACTGACGATCAATGGCATTGCACCGTTTTCTATTAAAAATACCGTGACTGCCGTTGAGGTGAATAAAGGAATTGACGACTCAATCTTTACCGTAGAGTAGATCATAATAAAAAGGGATTTGCTTGATTACAAAAAGTGTTCAAGTAATTCCCTTTTTCAAAAATTGTAGCTGTTAAAATAGAATTTTTTAAATATTTCAGAAAATAAAACCGCCTGCCCGCATCGTTCATAAGAAGAAACCAAAAGAGAAGCTGTCTTATGAACCAAATGCAAGTATTAATTGCCATGCTGTGGCTTACTTTTAGTACCTTTCCTTTTTTGACCCATTCCCAAAATGAGACGATGGAAAAGCGCTCGGCAACGCGCGTTTTTGGCGTGTCGGATGTACAAACCATTGATTTACTGATGCCTACGATTGAAGGGGTAGGAGGGACTGCGCGCGAACTATTGCAACAACAAAGTGTGAAAGCCTACATGATGCCGGTGCGTAAAATAGGTGCACGCGGCTCAGAATTGACCTATATGCTGGCTAGCTGCATGGAATATTACATCAATTTGGATAAAAATTATAAGTTGAACCTCAGCCCTGACTATATCACATTAAATATTGAGGCTAAAGGTCAAAAAGCCTCGCCGTTGGAAGCATTTCAGTTTTTGTCACAGCAAGGAACGGTCAATGCTGCCATTATTCCCTATGATGCTAGTGCTTTGACGGAGGCGGTGTATGCTGCTCCAAAATATAAGATTAGCAATTATTTACATTTGTTTCGAGAAGTCACGCCGGGTCGCCAGCGCGTATATGAAGCGCGCAAAGCATTGATGCGGGGCAATCCAGTGTTGGTAGAAGTCAAATGCGACGCTAATGTGCGCAACATGGTGGGCAGAACCTGGCAAGCATCGGGCGCAGGTACAGCAATATATCCGCTCGTGGTGGTTGGTTATGATGAGGCCCAGCAAGCTGTGGAACTGATGAGTTGCTGGGGTCGCACCTGGGGCTCTAATGGCTACATTTGGATGAGTTATGATGATTTTGGGAAATATGTAACCAATGGTTATGTGCTGGTCTCCGAAGGAATTCAGTGATGGCAAAATGTGAAGTAAAGACTCCAATCCAATAGCCAACATCAGAAATATCATTTTTTTCTAATATCCCAAATCCACTTAACACGAAACGTCTTTGCCAAGTGCGAAGGCGTTTTTTATTTGTACAAAAGTTGGTAACTTTGACACTCAATTGCACATCTAAAAAGAGAGGCTTCCCGAAGAATTGTTAAAATTTTTATAATTTGGCTGCCAACATCCCATGCAATAAAACGGTTCAACAGTAAGTTAGAACGAGGGAATCCACTTGTTTTTTACTTTTAATACAATTGAAAATTCGATTGATTTTACATCAAAATAAAATGAAACCAATTTTTTTTACAAACGCAACATTGAAAAACCAAAATAGAATTCATCTATGAGGAATCAGAAATTTGCCCTACTTGTAGCATTCTTCGGGCTGTGGGTGCCGCTGTTGGCGCAGCAGACCACGATTTACACCGAAGCCAATCAAAAGTTTAAACGAGGCTTGGAATTGTACGAACAAGGCGTGTTCTCGCAAGCACAGGCAGAATTCAAGCAAGCCGTAGAATTACTGCGCCCCGTCAACGAACCACAAAATGATCTCCTGCGCATTAAAGCAGAGTTGTACTATGCAAAATCAGCAGTACAGCTCAAACAGCCAGAAGGCGAAACGCTCATTTTGGATTTCATACGCAATTACTCGCCGGATCCCATCGCTAGTCAGGCTTTGATTGATTTGGCTAACTTTTATTACAGTGCAGAAGATTATGAAAAAGCCATTGAATACTTCAAGCGAGTGCCAATGGATGGGCTGAGTCAGCAGCAGCGGGCAGAAGCCAAATTTAAACTGGGGTATTCGTATTTTGTAAAAAAGGATTTTTCAAAAGCGAAAAACGAATTTCGGGAAATAAAGGATATCCAAGGGGACTATTTTTATCCGACCAATTATTACCTCGGCTTGTGCTATTTTTTTGAAGGCAATTATAGTGAAGCGATTCGCAACCTTAGCGTGGCAGAGCAAGCTTCAAAATATAAACCTTCTATACCTTATTATATTACACAAATTTATTTTGCCGAGCGCCGCTATGATGAGTTGCTCGCGTATGCGCAGCGTCGGCTAGGGGAGCGCGGCTTGAAAAACGAACCGGAGATTCGGCAGCTCATTGGGCAGGCACATTTTGAACGCGGCGATTACCGGGCGGCGTTGCCGCATTTGGAATATTACGCTCAGCGTAGTAATAAGATGCAGGAAACAGAATTTTATCAACTGGGCTTTGCACAGTATAAAACGGGGAATTATAAAGATGCCATTACCAATTTTTCTGAATTGTCGGGCGTCGATTCAAAACTGGGGCAATATGCCAATTATTATTTGGCGGAAAGCTATTTGAAACTAAATCAAAAACCTTCGGCGCGTTCGGCATTTGGCGCAGCGAAACGCATGACCTTTGATCCGGCGATTACGGAGCAAGCTACAATCAGCTATGCAAAGTTATCTTATGAATTGAAAGACCCACGTGAAGCAGTGGCGGCGTTGCAAGATATTCCGCAGAATTCCAAATATTATACTGAGGCACAGACTTTGATGAGTGAAATTCTCTTGAGCTACCGCGATTACAAGCAAGCGCTGGAAATTTTGGAAAATTTGCCAAATAAAACACCGCAGCTGCGAGAAACCACGCAGAAAGTAGCCTATTTCCGGGCATTGCAGTTGATTCAGGAAAATGACTTAGCAGGTGCCAAGCAATTGTTAGATCGTTCGCTCAAGGAAGGCATTGACCCTCGCACCAAGGCGCTGGCAATCTATTGGCAAGGCGACATTGCGCAGCGCGAAAAGCAGTACGATGCCAGTATTACCTTGATTTCTCAGTTTTTGACGTTGGCAAAATCCATGACCAGCCTGCCCGATGAATCTTCCATTTTCACGGCAAATTATGTGCAAGGTTATAATTATTTGAAAAAAGAAAATTATACCGGTGCGCTTGGCTTTTTTCAAGAGGCAGTGAACGGCATTCGTCGGAATCTCAGTTTTATTCGCAATGAAACAGTGAAAAATGACATTTTGGGCGATGCCACTTTGCGCACAGGCGATGCTTATTTTAAGCGCAATCAGTACGCGGATGCCGTGCGTTTTTATGACGAAGCCATTGACAAACGCTATCCAGGGTTTATTTATGCCCTGTATCAAAAAGCAATTATTGAAGGCTTGCGCGGCAGAACCACCGAGAAAATCTTGGCGCTGGAGCGCATTGGCAATGAATATCCGAATTCGCCGTATGCCGACGAAGCCTTGCTGGCGTTGGGCAGCACGTATCAGGAAATTGGGCAACTGAACAAAGCTGTTGAGCCATTGCGGAAGCTAGTAACGAATTATAAAGGCAAGTCGGATTTGCTCAATCAAGGCTTGATTCGTTTGGGTTTGATAACTTACAATCAAAATAATCCAGAAGGTGCCATCAATTATTACAAACAAGTTTTTTCCAACAATCCAAGTCAGGAAGAGGCGAGTTTGGCGCTGGCAGCATTGGAAGAAATTTATGTAGATGATCTGGGGCGTTCAGATGATTATTTCGCTTTCCTGGAGACAATCCCTGGATATAAAGTAGATAATCTGGCGCGGGATTCTATTACCTACCGTTCGGCAGAGGCACAGTTTGAAAATGCCAATTATCAACGCGCCATCGAAGGGTACAGTGATTATTTGCGCAAATTTCCGAATGGATATTACGCACTGGATGCGCGATTCAAACGTGGAGAATCATATGCTGTTTTAAAACAATATGCAGAAGCTTTGCGAGATTATGAGTTTGTAGTAGATCGGGGTCAGAGCCGTTACTACGTGCGGGGCTTGGAAAAAGCTGCCATCATTGCCTATAATTATTCGCAGGATTTTGCAAAAGCGTACAGTTTTTACACTCGGCTGGAGCAAGCCGCTACCAGTGAAGATCAGCGGTTTGAGGCGCAGCTGGGCGCTTTGCGAAGTGCGTATCGCTCCGGCAATTCTACGGCGGTATCAGAATGGGCAAATAAGGTGATGAATAATCCGAACGCGAATAAAGGGCAAATTGCTACGGCAAATTTCTATCTAGGCAAAGTGGCGTTTGACCGCAAAGAATATGACAATGCGCTCACTGCATTTAATCGGGTGATTGAAAACAGCGACAATGAGCAAACCGCAGAAGCCCGCTATCTGGTGGCTTACATTTATTATTTGAAACGCAATTTGGAACGTGCCCAGGAAATTACCATCAATGCCAACAAAGAAAGCTCGGCGTATCCCTATTGGGTGGCGAAAAGCGTGATTTTGTTGTCTGATATTTTGTCGGAAAAAGGTGATTTGTATAATGCCCGTGCGGCGTTGGAAGCGTTGTTGGAAAATTATAACGAAGACCCAGAGCTGGTGAAGCAGGCACAAACCAAACTCAGCCAACTGAATCAGCAAATTAGGAGCGGAAGCCGCCTGGCACCAAATACCACGCCTAATAATCTGTTGGAAATGGAACGCGATAATAGCACGACAACGCCGAATCGCAAGAAAAACAATTGATCTTGCATTTTTTATCTAAAAGTTTATTAAACCCTTGAACCTTAAAATTTTAAAAATGAATTCTTTTAAAAATATAATAGTCGGATTCGTTTTATTGCTGCCACTTTTTGCCATTGCGCAGAAAGATTTGCCATCGGGTCAGGTGGAGGTTATCCGCAATTTTGATGCGCGATTGCTCGAAACCGATCCTTTGCGTGTGCGCCCGGAGCTACCGGCATTGGACACCTCTGTTCGTCGCATGCGTTATGATACCCTTAGCCGAACATTTGAAGTCACTTACCAGCCTCCCCGCATTCGTCCGTTGGCAATGCAAGGCGAGGATTTGGCAAAAGGCTACAACGGCTACGCCCGGCTGGGCGGGGGCTTTCCTGGTTCCATTTTGGGCGAAGGCGGTTACAATATAAATGTGGAAGACCAATATAATTTTGGGTTCAATCTCTTTCATCATTCAGCGAACAATGACAAAAACGTTGAAAATCAGAAGTTTGGCTTTACCAATCTCGGTGCTCGTGGCACGTACTATCTGGAACAAGGTTTTGGCGTAAGCGCTAATTTGGGCTACACCATTGATAATCTGCATTTTTTTGGCTATAACGAGTTGAATGAAAATCGCGACCCTGATATTTCATTTGAATCGGAAGATGTCAAGCAATCCTTTACCACTTTCGACGTGGGCGCTCGTTTGTTCAACAGCAAGCGTACCGAGGCAGACTTCAATTACCACGCGGGTTTTAACGCTTATTTTATGCAGGACAATTATGCTGCTCGCGAAAATGGATTTAAACTGGACATCGGCGCTACCAAGTGGTTTGACGAAAAGCACCCGCTCCGCATCAATTTGGTTACAGATTTTACAGGGTATCGCGACACTTCAAAGCAAACGCTCAACAACTTTTACTTGCAGCCAAGCTTTACCTTCCACGATAATATTTTCAAAGCAAAAATCGGTGCCAATATCACCTCACACGAAGATGATTTTTCGTTTTTTCCTGATTTAGAATTATCGGCAAACATCGTCGGAACAATTCTGGGCGCTTTCGTTGGGGCAGAAGGTTCTTTGCAAAAAAATACGTTCCGCTCTTTAACGGATTACAATCCTTACCTTTCATCGCGCATCGAGGTGAGAAACACGCGGTATAATCATTTTTACGGAGGCATTCGCGGCAATTTCTCTGGCGTGGAATATCGGGCACAGTTGGGCTATAAAAAAGCAGACGATCTGGCGCTTTTCCTCGTGAATGCAGATACGCTGATACCACGCTTCGATGTATTGTACGATACCGTAAATATTTTCAACATACAAGGCGCGCTGAGTTTTCCTTTGACGAAAGAATTGACGGTGCTGGGAACAATCGCTTACAATTTGTACGACCCTAAAAATGAAGAAAAAGCCTGGCATTTGCCTTCGTTTACCCTCAACAGTGGCTTGCGATATGCCGCCATGGAAGGGAAGCTGTTGGTAAAAGCAGACTTGTTCCTCGAAAATGGCGTACCCTATTTGAATGACAAAGGCGAGGCTGAAAATTTGAACGCTTTATTTGACATTAGTCTTGGCGCGGATTATCTTTTTACCGAAAATATTGGAGCATTTGTACAAGTAAATAACCTGGCAAACAATCGCCGACAGCGCTGGCAGAATTATCCTATGTTTGGATTGAATGCTTTGATCGGCATCACAGCAAGATTTTAATATTGTATATTATACTGATTATGAGTTGTAAAGGGCGTTACTCCAAGCGGGTAGCGCCTTTGCTGTTTAAAAAATTGCTGTTCTGTGATTCCAATTTTTTTTTCGATGATAGATACTTTTACAAAAAATGAGAAAACATATCCTTGATAACTTAAAATTTTATTTAATTTACCCTCAAAATCAGGAATGGAATGAAATTAGGAATACCGAAGGAACGCAACGACCGCCGGGTTGCGCTCGTACCGGCTACTTTGCCCAAACTTAAAGACCTTGGATTGGAAATTCTGATAGAACAAGGTGCAGGAGTTGAATCTTCTTTTGCAGATGCCGATTATCAAGCGCATGCTCAAATTGTCAGCCGACAAGAATTGTTTAATCAGGCAGACATGATTCTTTCCGTCAATCCTTTGCCAGACGAAGAATACCAGTCGCTGAAGGCTGAAACCATTGTCATTTCTATGTTTCAACCTTATGTAGATGCAGCCATCACCGACAAATTGCGGGGTTGGAATCTGCGAGGTTTTAGCTTTGATATGATTCCGCGCACTACCTTGGCGCAATCCATGGATGTGTTGTCTTCCATGGCAGCTGTGGCAGGGTACAAGGCAGTGTTGGAAGCGGCATCGCATTTGCCACGGTATTTTCCTATGATGATTACGGCTGCGGGTAGTATTCCACCATCAAAAGTGCTCGTATTGGGTGCAGGCGTTGCAGGATTGCAAGCGATTGCAACCGCCCGGCGTCTGGGTGCGCAAGTGGAAGCATTCGACACGCGTGCAGCAGCGAAGGAAGAAGTAGAAAGTTTGGGTGCTCGATTTGTAGAAGTGGCGGGTGCGAAAGATGACAAAGGGGCAGGTGGCTATGCGGTCGAACAATCGGAAGAGTTTTTGCGTCGTCAGCGCGAAGAAGTGCAGATTCGGGCGGCAAAAGCCGATGTGATTATCACGACTGCTCAGGTAAGAGGTCGCAAAGCGCCAATTTTGTTGCCAAAAGAAACGGTGGAAAAAATGAAGGCTGGCTCCGTGATTGTTGATTTGGCGGCTTCAACGGGTGGCAATTGTGAGCTTACCCAAGACAACCAAGTCATTCAACACAACGGCGTTACAATCATTGGCAATTCTTACCTGGCAGGTCAAATGCCGCAAGATTCCAGCTTTTTGTTTAGCACCAATGCGCTGAATTTCTTTAAAATGCTGATTAAAAAAGGCGGTGAATTGAATCTGGATATGAATAATGAGATCATTCGCGGCGCATTTTTCACGGCACAGCCGGTTGAAGCATAATTCACAATTAATCCTTAATTCGATAATTATGGAAGTTGTTCAGTTTTTTAATGAAAATATTGTCTTTATTTACCTTATTTTATTTTCCGTTATTCTTGGTTTTGAAGTTATTTCAAAAGTGCCAACTATCTTACATACGCCTTTAATGTCTGGCTCTAACGCAGTCAGCGGAGTCGTTATCATTGGCGCTATTTTAATGCTGCGAATGGCAAACCCAACCGATTATCCCTCTTTAATCCTTGGATTTGTTGGCGTTGTGCTGGGTATGATAAACGCTGCCGGAGGCTTCGCGGTGACGAATCGAATGTTGGAAATGTTTAAAAAGAAAAAGGAAGTCAAGAAATAATGAAAATGGTTTCAACCATTAAGCTGATATAATAAAAAGTTTAGACCTTAAAATCCTATTGCAATTATGTGGGTTCAGTTTACTATAAATCTTGCCTATCTCTTTGGTTCCCTGGCATTTGTGTGGGGCTTACGCTTGTTGAGTTCACCAGAGTCAGCTCGCCGAGGAAATATTGTCGCCGGTGTTGGTATGGCAGTTGCCATTGTTGCAGCGATGACAGAACCAATCAGTGGTGCTGCCAATAATTATTTGTGGATCATTGGAGCCTTAATTATTGGCGGCTGGATTGGTGTTGTAGCTTCCTATCGAGTTAAGATGATTGCTATGCCACAAATGGTGGCTATTTTCAACGGTTTTGGTGGCTTATGCGCAGTTTTATTAGCCCTTTCAGAAATATTTAGTAACAATACGAACAATATTACACCGACCCTGGGTGGGGCGGGTAACCTGCTTTTTACTTTGATTGTTGGTGGAGTTACTTTTACTGGTAGTATGTTGGCTTATGCCAAACTCGAAGACCTGCTAAAAGACAATAAATTTGTTTTGCCGAAGCATGCTATTTTTAATGTCGTTTTATTGATTGTAATAATTTTGCTGGGCATATATATTTTAATTACAGGGATTGAAAATAATTTTGTGCTGACGCTCGTATTCGCTGCTTTGTCTTTATTATATGGTGTTTCATTCGTGGTGCCGATTGGTGGTGCGGATATGCCGGTTGTTATTGCATTATTAAATGCTTTCTCTGGCATTTCGGCAATGGCGGCGGGTATTATTTATGATAATCGTATTATGATCGTCGGCGGTATTTTGGTAGGTGCTTCCGGTGTTATTTTGTCGTTGATGATGTGTAACGCAATGAACCGCTCCTTGCTGAATGTTTTAGTAGGTGGCTTTGGTGGTAGCAGCACTGGATCGGCTAAAGCCAGCGGCGATCAGGTGGTACGGGAAGTAAGTTTGAATGATGCGGCTATTCAATTAAATTATTCACAGGCGGTGATGATTGTGCCGGGCTATGGCTTGGCAGTGGCGCAGGCACAAAAAACTTGTAAAGAAGTGGATGATTTGTTGACGGCGAACGGTGTAGATGTAAAATATGCGATTCACCCGGTGGCTGGTCGGATGCCAGGACACATGAACGTGTTGCTGGCAGAAGCCGATGTGCCTTATCCAAAATTACTGGATCTGGACGATGCCAATGCTGCTTTACTAAATACGGATGTGGTAGTGATTGTAGGTGCCAATGACGTGGTCAATCCTGCGGCAGAAGATGACCCAGGGAGCCCAATTTATGGAATGCCCGTGCTGAAAGTGTGGGACGCCAAGCACGTCATTGTGCTCAAGCGCAGTATGCGTTCGGGGTATGCCGGTATTGAAAATCCGCTGTTTTTCCATCCAAAAACAAAAATGTTGTTTGGCGATGCCAAAGACTCTTTGAGCAAACTGGTCGCTGAGTTAAAAACCGTATAAAATAATGCTTCAGGGGATAGGATAAGGAAAATCCATTCCTATCCCCTTTATTTTTCTTCCCGCTTTCTTACCACTATTTTTAAGGTTTATCGAAAAAAATTCCTCTAGTTTTAACCTTTTTATTATATTCAGGGTTAGAAATTGAAAGAACCAAAAAAATTAAAATATGGCACAGATTCCGCTCATACTTGGTATTCTCGCTTTTTTAGTGCTTTGGTCGGGTATTTTTATTGTCCGGCAGCAAACGCCTGTTATTGTAGAACGTTTAGGGCGTTTTGTAGGCATTCGTACTCCAGGTTTGCATTTTAAAATTCCATTTTTGGATAAAATTGCAGGCAGGGTAAGTCTTAAAATTCAGCAACTGGATGTTTTGGTGGAGACCAAAACCAAGGACAATGTTTTTGTGAAACTGAAGGTGTCCGTGCAATTTCGCATTTTAGAAAATGCGATTTATGATGCCTTTTACAAATTGCAAAATCCTTACGAGCAAATTACTGCCTATGTATTTGATACCGTTCGGGCAGAGGTACCAAAAATGAAATTGGACGATGTGTTTGAACGCAAAGATGATATCGCCGTTGCCATTCGCCGGGAATTGTCGGACGCTATGAATGAATATGGATACGATATTGTAAAAGCTTTGGTAACCGACATAGACCCGGACCATGCGGTGAAAAACTCCATGAACCGCATCAATGCTGCCGAGCGTGAAAAAATAGCGGCAGAATACGAAGGTGAATCGGAACGTATCCGTATCGTGGCAAGAGCAAGAGCCGAAGCAGAAAGCAAGCGCTTGCAAGGTCAAGGCATTGCCGATCAGCGCCGCGAAATTGCCAAAGGTCTGGAAGAATCCGTTGAAGTGCTCAATCGGGTTGGCATCAACTCTCAGGAAGCTTCAGCATTGATCGTGGTTACGCAGCATTATGATACTTTACAATCGATGGGGCAACATACCAATAGTAATTTGATCCTGATGCCAAATGCACCGTCTGCCGCCAGCGATATGTTGTCACAAATGGTTACGTCTTTTGCAGCGTCTCAGCAAATAGGGGACAGCATGAAAAAAGGAGCGTTAGAACTGAAAACAGCTGAAAAACTCAAACTAGAGCAGGGCAAATAAAGTATTATTAATATTAATTAAACGATTTTTTTTACAAAGTCTTGATAATCAATTTTATGTGTTATAATATTTTATGGAGTGATCCCAACATTTCCAGGTAATTTTCAAAAACGATGCCGGTCACTAATAACGGATAACAATAATAAAAGTCGAATAAATGACAAATATGAACGTCGGAGTTGGTAATGTCAATTCCGGCGTTTATTTTTGCAGTGCCTTCTGGAAAAACATCCTTTCTATTTGTCAACGGTCAATGTTACCTCAACGTTAAGTTTTAAAATTGGTACAGAACTTGTTAGGGTAAAACATCTAACTTGCAGTCGTTTTGCTCAAAAACAAATCAATTGCAAATGCAATAAACATTTTGCACAATATACATGCGGAAATTACAAGCCTAAATGTCATATGTTTAAACACTACCTTATTTTATTAGCCTTATTCGCCACCACCATGTCAGCGGCATTGGCAGCTACAGTGAAGGGCACCATACAAGATGCTGAGACCAGACTGCCGCTGGAAGGCGTGTTTGTGAGCGTGCAAGGCACCAATTTACTGGCGACAACGGATGTACAAGGCAATTTTGTTTTGTATGAAGTGCCGCTTGGAAATTACACGGTTGAATTCAATCGTACCAATTACGTTCCGGTTTCTATGAATGTGAAAGTGGAAGGTTTTGAAATGGATTTGGGAATTGTGCAACTCTTGGCACAGCCGGATCAAACGTCGGTCATCAAAGAAGATTTTATTCCTACCATTTCGCTGTCGGATGAAGACCTTGACCAACTGAGTACCAATCAGAATATTTCTGGGGTTTTGACTGCATCGCGCGATGTATTTGTGTCAGCAGCAGCGTTTACCTTCGGTCCTGCGCGTTTTCGCATTCGCGGTTACGATTCTGAAAATACGTTGACGTATCTGAACGGTGTGCCGATGAATAAGCTCGAAAATGGGCGGGTTTTTTGGAATGCCTGGGGCGGCTTGAACGAAGTGACGCGCATTCGCGATTCGGATATTGGATTGGGAGTGTTGCCCTATGCTTTTGGGGGCATCGGCGGCGCTACCACGATTGATACACGAGCATCTTCTTTTCGCAAGCAATTCAGCGTTTCATATGCCAATTCTAACCGAACGTACCGCAATCGCTTGATGGCAACGTATTCTAGCGGTTTGCTCCAAGGCGGCTGGGCGATTGTCGCTTCTGGCTCTCGGCGCTGGGCTGAGGAAGGTTACATTGATGGCACTTTTTATGATGCCTGGGCTTATTTTCTTTCAATAGATAAAAAACTAGGCAAAAATCATACTTTAAATTTGACTGCATTTGATGCGCCCATTCGACGCGGTCGCTCGACCTCTAGTACGCAGGAAGTTTATGATTTGGCGGGTACAAATTATTACAATCCATTATGGGGTTATCAAAATGGTGAAAAACGCAATTCTAGCGTGGCTTATACCAATCAACCGATGTTTGTACTGCGTCACGACTGGAAAATCAAGGAAAGCGGCACTTTGACTACGGCGCTTTCATATCAGTTTGGCGTGGATGGTACAACGGGTTTGGATTGGTTTGATGCAGCTGACCCGCGCCCTGATTATTATCGTTATTTACCAAGTTATTTACGTCAAAATAGCGATGAAGTAGCCGATGAGCGTTATAATGAATTATTGACCGACAAAAGTTTATTACAACTAAATTGGGCGTCTTTATATGATGTTAATCGCAATAGCTTACTGAGTGAAAAGTTTGCCTATTTACTGGGTGCGAATCCGCCGCAGGGCAAATGGTCGCAATACATCATAGAAGACCGGCGCTCGGATACGCGTGATGTAAATTTGGCTACCAATTATCAAAATGTATTCAGCGATCATTTCACATTGTACGCCGGTGCCAGCTATCAGGTGCAACAAATTCATAATTTCAAAATTGTAGAAGATCTCCTGGGTGGTGATTATTATGTAAATGTGGATCGTTTTGCGGTGCGCGATTCGGTTGCAAATTATAATTCACAACAAAATGATTTAAATAACCCAAGTGAAATATTATACGAAGGGGATACATGGGGGTATAATTATGATTTGAATGTGCATAAATGGGACGTCTGGGTGCAGGGATTATTTACTTTTAGAAAATTGGATGTTTTTTTGGCGGCAAATGCCTCAGGATCAACATTTTGGCGTACCGGCTATTATCGAAACGGGCGTTTCCCGGATAACTCTTTAGGCGATTCTGAAGCGCTGGATTTTACAAATTTTGGTGCAAAAGCTGGATTCACGCTCAAATTAGATGGTCGTAATTATTTCTATGCCAATGCTGCATACCTTACGCGCGCGCCTTATGTGGAAAATGCTTATGTGTCACCGCGCAGCCGCGATCAGTTGATTGCGAATTTAACCGATGAAAAAATAACAAGTGGCGAAGTTGGGTATTATTTGCGCTCACCGAATATTAAAGGGCGTTTAAGCGCTTATTATGCTTCATTTGAAGATCAGGTGCGGATATTACGTTTTTATAATGATTTGGATCGTGCTTTTGGCAATTATGTAATGTCTGATCTGGATACACGTCATGTTGGTTTAGAATTTGCAGTGGATGTAAAATTGTTCGCCGGGCTAAATCTTATCGGTGTGGCTGCCTTGGGGCAATATTTATACACGTCTCGCGCCATTGGCAATGTATATCAAGATAATGCCACGGAGATCAGCCGCGATTTGGAAAACTTTACCATTTATACCGAAAATTATCGCGTAGCGGGCATGCCGCAGCAAGCTTACACGGCAGGTTTGAATTATCGCTCGCCGAAATTTTGGTTTTTAAATGTGAATTTCAATTACTTCGATGATATTTACATGGACTTCAATCCTGTGCGGCGCACGGCTGATGCGGTGTTTGGATTGGATGAAAACGGGGAGCAGTTTCGAGGCTTAATTGACCAGGAAAAAGTGGACGCGCAATTTACAATGGATGTGTTTGGCGGCAAATCTTTTAAATTTGGTAAATATTTCCTGTTTTTAAATCTGGGTGTAAGTAACGTATTAGATAATAAAGAATTTATCACCGGTGGTTTTGAGCAATTGCGTTTTGACACACAAGAGCGCAATCCTGATGCTTATCCAACGCGCTACTTTTACAACTTTGGTTTGAATTACTTTGCAAATGTGAGTTTTAGATTCTAATTATTAACATTTGAAAATGAGATTTGAAATTTTATAATTTCAAGCATCAAATATCATATTAAAAAATATAAATCAATGAATCGCTTATTCAACCTTCTCTTTATCTTTTTGCTTGGTGTTACTTTGAATGCCTGTATCGACCAGGAATTTGACGAGCCACCCATTGATGGCGAAGACCCCGGTATAACGCCAAATGCGACCATTGCTGACTTGAAAGGCTTGTACAAAGCTGGGCAGTTTGTGCCAATTACGGAAGATTTGACCATCGGTGGGGTAGTGGTAGCGGATGATCGCTCGGGCAATTATTATAAATCCTTTATTCTGCAAGACGCTACAGCAGGGATAGAAGTGCGAATCAATCAAACCAGTGCGTATAATTTTTATCCAATTGGACGGCAGTTATTTATCAAATGTAAAGGTTTGGTGCTAGGTGATTATAATGGTGTAGCACAATTGGGCGGCTATATTTACATTGAAGATGGCGCGCAGAATCTCGGCGACATTGTAGCACTAAATGACCATATCATAAAAGGTAAAAGAACGGAAGCGCCAGCGCCAAAAGTAAAGAAAATCTCGGAATTGTCCACGGCTGATATCAGTACGCTTGTAAAATTGGAAAATGTAGAATTTGCCAGCACTGATGTGGGATTGACTTATGCCGATATTATTGGGCGTGCTTCTTTAAATCGTACGGTAACCGATTGTAATGGAAATAAAATATTATTGCGTTCGAGTGGTTATGCCACCTTCGCCGGTGAAAAAATTCCAGAGGGAAATGGTACGATTGTCGCCATTTACAGTGTATTTGGAAGAGACAAACAATTGTTTATCAGGGAGTTGTCGGATGTTGATTTAAATGGCACACGATGTACTGCTGGCGGCGGCAGTTCGGGTAATGAAACCGCAATTTCAATTCAGGAAATTCGTAATTTATTCAAAGCGGGTACGCAGAGTGGTCCTGCGGGTAGAAAAATTGTCGGTGTGGTGATCTCTGACCGAGCCAATGGAAATTGGGATACTCGCAACATGGTGGTTCAGGATGCCAGCGGTGGTATCGCGGTGCGTTTTTCAAGCAACCATACTTTTAACGTTGGCGATGCAGTAGAAATCGTGGTGAGCGGTCAGGAATTATCAGAATTTAATGGTTTATTACAAGTTAATAATGTTGATAATAATTTAGCAATTAAAACGGGCACCGGCACCTTGCCTACCCCTCGTGAAGCAACGGCTGCCGAAGTGAAAGCGAACCTGGAAAACTGGGAATCTACTTTGGTAAAAATCAAAGGAGCGACCTTGAGCGGCGGTAGCACTTACTCCGGCACTCGCAAGGTAAATGATGCTAGCGGAAATATTGACCTTTTTACGCGTAGCCAGGCAAGTTTTGCTACTCAAAATCTACCTTCGGGCACGGTGGATGTCGTAGCAGTGGTGTCGCAGTTTACCAATGCGCAATTGGTAATTCGCAGCACGAGCGATGTGATTACTTCAGGCAATGGCGGCGGTGATCCTGGTACCAGCGAACTGATTTCCATTCGTACTTTGCGCAGCAGCTTCAGCGGTACTACTACCTCTGCTCCGGCAAGTAAAAAAATTCGCGGCGTTGTGATTTCTGATAAGGACAATAACAATTGGGACGGTCGCAACCTTGTCATTCAAGACACCAGCGGCGGCATTGTTGTGCGTTTTACAGCCAATCATAGTTTTACCCTTGGGCAAGAAGTAGAAGTAAATGTGGGTGGACAGGAATTATCAGAATTCCGCGGATTATTACAAGTAAATAATGTTGCGAATAATTTAGCCACTGTAATAGGAAATGGTACACTGCCAACTCCGCGCGAAGCGACGGCTGCACAGGTAGTTGCGAATGCAGAAGCTTGGGAATCGACCTTGGTTAAAATTAAAAACGCTACCATCGCAAGCGGCACCTATTCTGGTTCTAAAAACGTAGCAGATGCCTCTGGTACGGTGGTCTTATTTACACGCACGCAGGCTACTTTTGCCAGCCAAAATGTGCCAGCGAACGCCGTTGAAATCACCGCTGTGGTTTCTCAATTTGAAACGCCGCAAATTATCATTCGCAATACAACGGATGTAAAGTAAATAGTTTAAAAAAATATTAATAACAGCCTTTTGCAAAATAATGATTGTGAAAGGCTGTTTTATTTTCATGTTCAACAAGTAAAGATGTATTCGTTTTGTTGTAATAATTTGGTTATCAAAACAAATCACTGCTCGCCAGATCACTTATAACATGATATGATTATAATTCCAACAGCCCCTGTGGCAATTCCATTATTAAAATTTTTTGTTCGGTTTGAATATCACGAATGAAAGCATGGTTCATCGGTATGAGCACTTCGCGATTTTGATAGGTGAGCACGGCAACAGAATGCTGCGGAAATTCAATGATGTCTTCGATTTCGCCAATTGTACCCGATTCGCTGTCTTGTATAGTAAAACCAATATATTCTGTAAAATCTGTTTCTGTTTCTTCTTCATCCTCAGACAAATCTATATCGATTTCGCGCATGAACAATTCTTTGCCCGAAAGCGTGTCGGCGCTCTCACGTGAATCTACATCCTCTAATTTAACCAGAATTTCGTTGCCCTCGCGTACCATTTCAATAAAAAAGGGCACCTTCTTGCCTTTGATGTCTAAAAAAATGGTCTCGGTTTGGAGAAAATCCTCCACAAAAACCTCTTCAATTTGTACCTTTAATTCACCTTTTAAGCCATGCGACTTTTTGGTGTAACCAACACTAATAAGGTTGTCCATCCAAGTTAAATTTGAAATGTAAGATTTTAAATGTGAAAATGTCGAATATCTTTTAAAAAGTGTAAAAGTAAAATGAAAAGAGCATTCCTATTGTTCGTGCTGCTGTTTTTTGCAAGTTTTTTTTGGGCACAAGAATCCGAAAGTAAAGATTTTCAAGCCATTCGGCAGGTGCTCGCTATTCAGCAAGACGCCTGGAATCGCGGCGATATTGATGCTTTTATGGATTATTATTGGAAATCGCCGGATTTGCAGTTTATCGGCTCCAATGGACCCACTTATGGTTGGCAACAAACCTTGGAACGTTATAAAAAGAACTATTCCAATCGCGATTTAATGGGCACTTTACAATTTAATATTTTAAATTTAAACAAGCGTAGTAAAAAGGTAGTCAGCGTATTAGGGAAATT
>CAZFBN010000053.1:0-32486 GCA_964517145.1 uncultured Saprospiraceae bacterium | reverse complement strand
CAAAGATACCAGCTAGTTTATATATTAAATAAAATCTTTAATTTTAAACAACTTCTCTAACTAAAACTGGTCGAATTATAAAGATAATGCTTTTTTTCTTATACTTAGTTCATTTTAACAGAAAAAAAGTAAACACGCAGTCGATTTTTTAACATTTTAAAATGATGAGTCATGCAACTACGCTTTAATGTGCAACCGGAAGGAGAAGTGCATACTTGTGAAAGCCGCCGCGAAGGCGATTGGATTATTTTTACTTGTCCGAATTGTCCTGATTATGAGAATCGGATCAATTTTAAAACCGAGGAACGGATCAGCCAGCCAATTGATGATCCATCTATTTTTCACCAGGGATCATTTGTGCCGGTCGGGCTTGAAAATTTTGATTATCAACCCAACTAATTGAGAACCACCAGGTTTAGACATTGAAGTTGTTTAAAATTAAGGATTTTGTTTAATATGAAAACGAACCAGTATAGTTGATAAAGCACCTAATTTCGCCACCAAGGCACAAAATCACTAAGTCTCACGAAAGCTTTGTGTAAAATTTGTGCCTTTGTGTATTTGTGGCAGATCGTAAAAAACACTCATTTATTGATTAGTATTAAGATTATTTATCAATTTTAAACAAGCTCATTTTTAAAAATGCCTAAACCTGGTACAAATTAATAAATTTGAAACAGGCAATTGGCTTCTATCATGCGGCTCATTCCCATAGAGGAATTCACGGTGCTTGCCAATTGGATGCGGTAAACGCCACTTGCAAAATGCCTGCGAGGTAAACTTAGCAAGGCTTCTTTTTCATTCAACACGCTCAACCTGCTGTCTTGATTGGTCACAATAGCGGCATTCTCCAGCGAACGCACGGTCACTTTGGCATACACCCGATCATTGGGATTCAAATCTTTTTCTAAATTGCGCAAAGAAAAATACAATTGTCCTTGCCCCGTGTTTTGGGCGGGAATGATGGCTCCACTTGGATCAGAAAGCATCACCAGGCTCGCTTGTTCCTGGCGAGGTTTGGTTTTTTCGGGTTCTTTCTGTGGCGAAGTTGGCAAATGTTTTTTCATAAAAGCCGCCATTGCCTCCATATTCAAACCTTGAAAAGTAGTGGATTCTTCCGTCAGTAAATATTCGATTCTACCCCAAACGGCGTCTTCTTCCTCTCGGGGGTACAAATCAATTTTAAAAGCATAGCGCGATTGCGTAGTCGGTTGACCGCTTGCTTTTTTCGTGTTGGTTGACTTTGATTTTTCAGGCGTGGAAGCTTTACTTTGCTCAGGCGAGGTTTCAACCAGAGGAGTTGGACTGCTCATAGGAGCCGGTTCTGTCGGTTGCGTCGAAGTGGCAAGCGCCTTGGCAGAATTGGCAACCTGCTTTACATAATCGATTGTTCTTTGTATGTCTTTTTCATTTTTGAAAGAAGCCCCTTTTGCAACCTCCTGTTTGTTGCCGCCTACCAGCATAAAAGTATGATTTTCCCCTTCTTTTTTACGAATATAATTTTTGCTATGCCGGGCGAGTCGCAGGGCGTTTTCCATTTTAGCAAGCGCATTGCTTTGCGTTTGGAAATCTTTACTCCAAAGCACAATTTTGCCATTCACGTCATTGCATCGGAAATAGTAAAAGCCATTTTCATCATTTCTTACCACTTCAAAACCAGGAGTGATGACCTCTTGCGACGCATTCGTTTCATTTTTCATAATAAATGGTTTTTATGGGTCAAAATGAATGCAAACACTACGAAAAGCGCCGGAAGGACCTCTTTTCGTAGTGCCGCACAATCAATTATTCACAGCTATTAGCTAGTGCTCCAGCGTTTACAGGGATTCGTAAACTTGAATCAAACCAATTTCTGCGAAGCCGGCAACCGGCAACATCATACCGCCCGGACCTTGCAACGTAATGGTGGCTACCACGCGGTACAAGCCTTCCTGGGTAATCGGTGGAATGTTGACATCTACTTTGTAACCAGCGCTGATGACACCAGTCGAAACAGCCGTAGAAGCAGAGGCAGGTGGGTTAGGGTACTCACCGCCGCCCATCATTTCCAGATAAACGGTGCACTTCCAGATGCCCGCCAGGAACAAGAAAATAGCGCCCGTCGCGGTCCAGTCGAACGTAACTGCCAGCGGCTGATCCGTTTGTACAAACATGTTGGATTCGGATGGTGTAAAAGGACCTGGTGCAGGGAATGTACCGCCTACAGGATCCTTTTTTTCAAACAGGTAAATCTTGGCTGGAGAAAGGCTGATTAACCCCGGCAAGTTTACTTCAAAATTTAATGCTGCTGCCATGATGTGTGGTTTTTTAGGACAAACCTGTGCGAACATCGGTGTACTTGGGGTTCAAAAAATGCGGATTATTTCACACAAGTTTGCTGGTTAAAAATCAATTTGCACCTTGCATTTGTTAATTGTTGAACCTGAGACAAAATTAGGTAGGCATACTTAAAAGTGGCTTAATGAAGCGCTTAATTAGCAATTAAATATCGCTTAATTTTTTATTTTTTCAGAAGAATATTTCTTTTCCTTAATTTGTTGCAATATATATCATTTTACTTTTATTTAAAAATGAAATGGAGTTAAATTTTAAAGTTTTTGGACAAGGCGAGCCACTTGTCATTTTGCACGGTATGTTTGGTACGCTCGATAATTGGCAAACAGTTGGCAAGCAGTTGGCAGAACATTTCACAGTATATATTGTGGATCAACGCAATCATGGACGTTCGCCGCACGATGATTTGATCGATTATCCTTCGATGGCAGCAGATTTAAAGCATTTCCTGGAATCGCACTGGATGTTCAAAGCACATCTACTGGGGCATTCGATGGGCGGTAAAACGGTGATGCAGTTTGCGCTGGAACACCCGGATATGGTGGATAAACTCGTGGTAGTGGATGTGGCGCCCAAGCAGTACAAGGGAGGGCACGAAGAAATTTTGGCGGCTATTTTGGCACTGGATTTAAATGACGTGCAGAGTCGCTACGATGCGGAACTTTTTTTGCGTCAACGCCTTGTAAATCAGGACGAAGGCACCATTCAGTTTTTAATGAAAAATCTATCGCGCACACCCGATGGTGGCTTTGAGTGGAAAATGAATTTTTCTGCCATTTACCATCACTATCAAGATATTTTAGCACCGATAGAAGTGCAGGCACGCTTTGAAGGCGACACGCTTTTTATTCGGGGTGAAAAATCTTATTATATACAAGATGCTGATTGGCAGGGCATTTTATTAAAATTTCCGAATGCAAAGCTCGAAACCATTGCTAAAGCCGGGCATTGGGTACATGCCGACCAACCCAAAGTTTTGTTGGAAAAAGTGACAAATTTTTTAAAAAATTAATCCATTTCGACCTAAATGCAAAATATTTTGTTTTAAAATTATTTAGTTCAAACTAAAACGAATACAATTTCTTCTCTATTTTTACATTTTGTTTCAACTCTCTCAGTATTCAAGTGTTCGTGTGTTCAGGTGTTCGTGTTGCAAAACTTGAACACTTGCGTACAGGAACACAGGAACACAACAAAATGGCAAAGCACAAAGCAAACAACCTTCCTACCAACGGCACACTTGACACCCACGACGTCATCGAAGTCATCGGTGCACGCGAACACAATTTAAAAGATATTGATGTACGAATACCTCGCAATCAATTGGTTGTAATCACCGGCATCAGCGGCAGCGGCAAATCTTCGCTGGCGTTTGACACGATTTATGCCGAGGGGCAGCGCCGTTACATGGAGACTTTTTCGAGTTATGCGCGCCAGTTTATTGGTGAAATGGAACGACCCGATGTGGAGCAGATTTCGGGCTTGAGTCCGGTGATTTCCATTGAACAAAAGACGACCGGGCGGAATCCGCGTTCTACCGTTGGCACCATTACGGAGATTTACGATTTTTTGCGATTGCTTTTTGCGCGGGCGGGCGAAGCCTATTCTTTTGTGACTGGCGAAAAAATGGTGCGCTACACCGAGGATCAAATGAAGGAGCGCATTGCGCAACAGTTTCACAATAAAAAAGTGCTGCTCCTTGCGCCGCTCGTGCGGGGTCGGAAAGGGCATTATCGGGAGTTGTTTGAGCAAATTCGCAAGCAGGGTTACACCAAAGTGCGCGTGGATGGAGAAGTGTTGGATTTAAAACCCGATATGCAGGTAGATCGCTACAAAGTGCATGATATTGAAGTCGTTATAGATCGATTAAAAATTGGAGATGATCGGAAAGACCGACTGAGCACCTCCCTGCAAACGGCGCTCAAAATGGGCAATGGCTTGATTTTTATGATGGATGCCGATACGAATGAAGTAATTGCATTTAGCAAGCACCTGATGGACCCCGCGTCGGGTGTTTCCTATGAAGAGCCTTCGCCCAATTCTTTTTCTTTTAATTCACCCTATGGCGCTTGTCCGGTTTGTAATGGCTTGGGGGAAGTGAATGAGGTGGACTTAGCAAAAGTTATTCCTGATCCGAATAAAAGTATCAACGATGCGGGGATTGCGCCGTTTGGCGAAGTGCGTGACAATATGACTTTCAAGCAGTTACGTGTATTGGCAAAAAAATATAAGTTTTCGTTTTCTACGCCGGTGAAAGATATTCCGCAAGATGCGATGAATGTGATCCTGCACGGCGGCGACAATTCCATCGAGGTGAGTATGACCTGGGGGCAGGGCGAGTTTACCTACAATTTGGCGTATGAAGGCTTGATTACCATGCTGAAACGCTGGTACGAAAATTCTACTTCCGAAAAGATACGCCAATGGGCGGAGGATTTTATGACCGTCACCGATTGCCCGGAATGTAATGGACAACGCTTGAAAAAAGAGTCTTTGCACTTTAAAATCAATGAGAAAAATATTTCGGAATTGTCAAATATGGACATCACCGAACTGAAAGCCTGGATGGAAGATGTCGAAAATCATTTGAGTGAACGCCAGCAAGCCATTGCAAAAGATGTATTAAAAGAAATTCGCCTGCGATTGGGATTTTTATTACACGTCGGCTTGGATTATTTGAATTTGAATCGCCCATCTAAAACGCTTTCCGGCGGCGAGTCGCAGCGCATTCGCCTGGCAACGCAGATTGGATCACAATTGACAGGAATTACTTATATTTTAGATGAGCCAAGTATTGGTTTGCATCAGCGTGATAATCAACGACTTATAGAGGCTTTGCGCCAATTGGCGGATATTGGCAATACGGTTTTGGTGGTGGAACATGATAAGGATATCATGTTGGCGTCGGATTATTTAATTGACCTTGGTCCCGGCGCGGGCAAGCACGGCGGGCAGGTAGTGGGCGAAGGCATTCCGAAAGTTTTTGTAAAAAACAATACGCTTACGGCAGCTTATTTAAATGAGCATCGCAATATCGAAGTGCCGAAAGTGCGTCGGAAAGGCAATGGAAAAACCCTGGAATTGAAAGGTGCAACGGGGAATAACCTGAAAAATGTGAGCATCCAGATTCCGCTGGGCACCTTCGTTTGCGTCACGGGCGTGAGCGGTAGCGGCAAATCTACCCTAATCAACGACACATTATACCCAATTTTGCGGCAATATTTTTATAAAAGCTTGCAACGCCCGATGCCCTATAAATCGCTAGAGGGTTTGGAACATATTGACAAAGTAATTGAAATTGATCAGTCGCCGATTGGGCGCACACCGCGCTCTAATCCAGTGACTTACACCAACGTTTTTAGTGATATACGTAAGATTTTTTCAGAATTGCCTGAAGCTAAAATCCGAGGGTACAAGCCAGGGCGTTTTAGTTTTAATGTGAAAGGCGGTCGCTGCGAAACTTGCGAAGGCGCGGGCAAGCGCGTGATTGAAATGAATTTCCTGCCCGATGTGGAAGTTGATTGCGAAACTTGCCTGGGGCGTCGCTATAATCGTGAAACACTGGAGGTTTTGTATAAAGGAAAATCCATAAGTGATGTATTGGATATGACCGTGAGCGAAGCGACCGAGTTTTTTCAAAATATTCCCAACATTTATCGCAAGCTGAAAACCTTGGATGACGTGGGTTTGGGCTACATCACCCTGGGGCAGCAGGCAACCACTTTATCCGGTGGAGAGGCGCAGCGCGTAAAACTCTCCGAAGAATTATCTAAAAAAGACACCGGCAAAACATTATATATTTTGGATGAACCCACCACCGGCTTGCATTTTGAAGACATCCGCCATCTGCTGGAAGTCTTGAATCGCTTGGTGGAAAAGGGCAACACCGTACTTGTAATAGAACATAATATGGATGTAATAAAAGTCGCCGACTATATCATAGACATGGGTCCCGAAGGTGGCGCACGCGGCGGTACGGTGGTAGCAGAAGGCACACCCGAAGAGGTGGCTAAAGTGAAAAAGAGTTTTACCGGGGAGTTTTTAAAGTTGGAGTTGAAATAAATTTACATTGCTGACAGCACTCAAAGTGCTGTCAGCAATGTAAATTTTATATAACGTTATCCATTTAAAATCGCATTGCCAATTGCACAATTCAGGCACTTTTTAGCACCACAATAATGCTTTTTTAATTGCAACAGCGCCTGTGTCTGATAAGCCGAAGTTGGCTCCATGCCTAATGTTTTCCAATGTTCGATCACTTGATTTTCTTCTGGAGGGACTTGCTCCAGCAGCGCAAAGGCGCGATCCTGAAAATGATCTTCTTGTTTCCATTTACTATATAAAAAAAGAAAGGGCGCGATGGTATTAATGATGATCAAATGAATGCTGTTTTTACCTAATTTCTTTACATTTTTCTTTGAAATTTTATCAAATTTGTAATGAGTGAGCCAATAATTCGACAATTTTAACTCCAGCATATTTTCAATTTCCTCCACGTTCTTAGCTACCAGCATTTTACTAAATAAATGACTGGACTGAAAAATCAGGGTCGCAAATTGCGCAATCCGCACCGTGGGGAAGCTTGCAGGACGCAGCCGCCCGAATTTCCAGCTCTCGCCGCGAATTGGCGTCAATCCATATTTTTTTTGCAAAAAAGCATACTCTTTTTTCAATTGATTGGGATAATCCTCTTCAAAATCCGCTTCCAGCAGCCCAGCCTGCCCAAACAATAAAGCTTCTATTTGCAACAAACTATTCTTATGCTTCGCCAGCAGCAGCAGCGGGGTAGATTTTGCTAACCATTCAAAAGGCTCGGTATTCACCTGCACGCCAAAGTTACGCGCCAGCAACTGATAAAACGTCTCTTCCCAATTGTATTGATTTTGTTGTAACGCTTCCGCAATCAACGCCGTTTTTTGTTCCAAACGCTCTACCAGCAAGCGTTCCAGCCACAAAGTACGCGTCATTTCCGGCACGGTGGCAAATTGCGCCTGACACGGAATCCAGTATTCACTGTGCAATAATTCCTGATATTTAGCTGCTAAACTTTTGGAAATCAACGCTTTCATTTCCAGGCAAGGAATGCGCTCGCCATTCGCACGCGCAATGGGCACATCTTCTTCCAGCACCACGTGTAGGATCACATTGTCATAGGCTTTGTCATTGGCGTGCCCGTGCCGCAGCCATTCCGACGCGCAAAGGTGCATTTCCACATTGCCTGCCCAGGTGGTATCGCCAATGCGGATGCGTGCATTTAAAAAATCGGGACCCGAATGCGTGTTGTAATCGCCGCTATGCAAAATTTGAACAGGGTCACCCTGCGTCGTTTTCAAGTTAGAAAAATCAAAGCGTTTGGTACGCCACAGAAAATGAAGTAGTTCTTCTCGCATGTGTAAACCTGGGTTTGTTTATTATTGAGACGCGGGAAGGACTGGAAAGTCACATCAGAAAGGAAAAATATTGGATTGCCTCGGAGAAAGATGGGCGCTCCGAGGCAATCCGACGAGCTGATTATTCTACTAAATGTTCTTCCAAATTGTCCATGGTTGTTTCCACCTGGTTGAGCTTGGTTACATCCGCAAAAGCAGCATATTCCATGCACATAGCCATCGGCAAGGTAAAAAGAACGCCTATAAATAAGGCAATGAAGCCAATACTGCCAATCAATGAAAATACGATCAAAAAGAGCCATTGCAGCAGCCATTGTTTTGTCACAATGCGGCGGCTCATTTCCATGGCATCCCAAAAATTCATCTTATTAAAAATAATAAATTGTGGTGCCCAGCGCCACGCTACACTTAAATAAATGATTGGAAGGAATAAAAAATAGCTCCACGTTGGAATGTTAGCAAATACCGCAAATGGGTCAGGATTTTCCAAGTACCCTTCTGGGTCAGAGATAAAGCCGTAGTACCAGGTAAAAATGGAAATCAACATAGGCAACATCAGTAGCCCTGTGATAATAACGGTGGTCAAATACCACAAAATCAACTGCCCTGCGCGGTCAAACCCTTTAAAAAAGTCGCCAAATTCGATACGTTGCCCTGTTGCAATGCGATGTGCGCCCAGAAAAAAGCCAGCATACAAAATAGGACTGAGTGCATAAATTGCAAATAAATTGACAATGGGGATAACCGATACAAAGCTGATAATAAGTAAATAAACGACCGTGTAGCCGAGAAAAATTCCAACGTTTTGTTTGAAAATGTCAAAGCCACGGCTGATGTAAGCGCCCAATTCAAATGGGTAGCCATTTTCGCTAATTTCCTGAAGTTTAGGATACTGATTTAGACTCATTTTGTTTGTAGTTTTGAGGTTTTAGAATAAATTAAAATATGTTAATCGTTAAAAATCCGTTCTTTGTTGAAAAGTAACTACGATGGAGCCTACTTTTGCTTGCAAAGCACGCACCCTTGGATCGTCCGAGGAAAGTTGCACTTCGCCGAGCAGATCGTTGCTCAATTTATCAAAATTCTGCGGTATCAGCGCAATGATGAGATTGGAACTCAAATTCCCATCGTTCCAATCCGTAATCAAGCCTCCATAATCCCATTCAAAGCCATAGAAAGTAAAGGGTTTGCCGTTCAAATCTTCCAACTTTTCGAGGGTCGTCCCAATGGTAATGCCATCGCGGGTACGCCATTCTGTACTGTCTCTACCAATGCGTACAAATGCTGGCGTGCCTTCACTCGCCTCTGATTCCCAAATGATTTCCAACTCATTGCGTGTGCCAGGATACAGCACTCCTCCCTCCTGCGTGTCCCCTTCCGCGATGGGGATGGATTGTATTTTTAAATCCTTCGCATCATAAATATCCTGCAATGCAGCCTCGGTGGTAGTGGCAGTGATAAGCCCCACGCGTTCGCCCGGTATGACCAAAAAATCTTTTTGCGGAACAGCGTTCTGCCCGGTTGTTTTTTGACGGTCATTGGCGCAAGCACTCAGCAATATTAAGGCAAAGAACAGAACTTTTTTCATGCGAACGATTTTTATAGGGTAATAATAATTTGGATTGCAACGAAAGATACACAAAAGCCCTGTTGAAGGCAATTTTCAGCAAAAATATCTTGTATGGTTTTCAACATTTGGCAACTTATCTATTTGGATGTGAATGCCTTATTTTTTGCAATCACATACGTTAAAGTTTCATTAAGCGCATTTTTTTAAAACAATTTTATTTAAATCTTTTTAATTTTGAAACAAAATCCGAATTTAAAATATCGGAGGTTATTTAAACGTTTCATTCGGCTGTAATTTTAAATTTTCATGGCAGAACAACGACCTTCTCAATCGAATAAATCTGCTGCCTTTTCGGAAAAACTACACTCCCTTTGGCAGTTAACGCAAATGCGTATCGCGCGCGCATGGGCGCAAAGCAAAATTTGGCTCAGCCAACCGCAAAATCGGAAAAAATTATTGAACTGGGGCATCATCGCTGCGGGTTCGGGTTTTCTGGCGGGCTGCCTACTGGCGGTGCTGGTTTATATGGGCGCTTTTGGCAAATTGCCTACCTATGCCGATTTGAAAGCTATTCGAAATTACAACGCCTCGCAGGTTTATTCTGAAGATAAGGTTCAACTTGGTAAATATTACGTTCAAAACCGCGTCAATGCTAGCCTGGAGGAAATTCCACCCTTTGTCATCAATGCACTGGTGGCAACCGAAGACGCTCGATTTTTTGAACACCGAGGCATCGACCTGCGCGCCTGGATGCGAGTGCTCGTCAAATCGGTACTGCTCATGGATGATTCAGCGGGCGGCGGTAGTACCTTGAGTCAACAATTAGCCAAAAACCTCTATCCGCGCCGCGATTATTGGGTGCTTTCGACTTTGATTAATAAAATGCGCGAAACCTTTACCGCACGGCGTTTGGAGCGCACGTATTCCAAAGAGGAACTTTTGAATCTTTATCTGAATACTGTGCCTTTTGGGGAAGATATTTATGGTATTAAAGTCGCTTCGCAACGTTTTTTTAATACCTCTCCGCGCAATCTTCGCCCGGAACAAGCTGCTGTGCTCGTGGGTATGCTCAAAGGCAATACTTTGTACAATCCTGCCCGACATCCTGAAAATGCGTTGAAACGTCGCAACGTGGTGCTCAGCCAGATGGTGAAGTACGAGTATTTATCTGAAAAACAAGCTAGTAAACTTAAAGATTTACCTTTAGGTGTAAAATATCACAAAGAAGGACATGATGAAGGTTTGGCAACTTATTTTCGGGAGCACCTGCGCCTGGAGGTTGAAGAAATTTTAAAAGATTATACTAAAACAGACGGTACTCCTTATAATTTATATACCGATGGATTGAAAATTTATACCACGATCAACAGTCGCATGCAGCGCTATGCGGAGGAAGCCGTGCGTGAGCACATGGCAAAATTGCAAAAAGACTTTTATGACAATTGGAAAAATCGCAAAGCGCCCTGGAACAACGAAAAAATATTGTTAGAAGCCAAAAAACGCTCGCCGCGCTACCTGGTTATGGAGGAACAAGGCTATTCCAAAACGGCTATTGACGAGGCATTTGCAACGCCCATTCGGATGCGTATTTTTGATTGGGAAAAAGGAGAAGTGGAACGCGAAATGTCGCCAATGGATTCGCTGCGGTATTATTTGGGCATTTTGCAGACCGGTTTTTTGGCAATGGAACCCAACACTGGCTTGATTCGTGCCTGGGTAGGCGGCATCGACCATCAATTTTTTCAGTACGATCATGTAAAAGCGCGGCGGCAGGTGGGTTCTACGTTCAAACCCATTGTGTATGCGGCTGCTTTGGAAAATGGCATGCTTCCCTGCGAATATACGCCCAATGAGGAAGTGGTTTACACTGAGTATAGAAACTGGAAACCCCGCAATGCCAGCGGCGAATATGGCGGTGTGTATTCAATGCAAGGTGCCCTGAGCGAGTCGATTAATTCGGTTTCTGTGTCTATCATTATGCGTGCGGGCATTGACCCTGTGCGCGATTTGGCGCGCAAAATGGGTTTGGAAGGCTACATTCCAAAAGAACCTTCGATTGCACTGGGAACGGCAGATGCTTCGCTAATGGAAATGGTGCAGGCGTATGGCACTTTTGCCAATCGAGGTAGGCGACCAACGCCACATTACCTGGATCGAATCGAAACGGCGGATGGCAAAGTCATTGCAAAATTCAATCGTCCGAATCCCAATCGCTTCCCGCAATTGATGGAAGTGAATCATGCCGATATGATGATTAAAATGCTGCAAGCAGTGGTGGACAGCGGTACGGCGCGGCGTTTGCGGTACGAATTTGGCTTGGGCAATAACATTGGCGGGAAAACGGGTACCACACAAAATAATTCTGACGGCTGGTTTATGGGCTTCACGCCAAAATTAGTCGCTGGCGTCTGGGTGGGTGCAGAAACCCCCCAAGTACACTTCCGCAGCACACGCTATGGGCAGGGGGGCTACTCCGCGCTGCCCATTTGGGGACGATTTATGAAAAAAGTAAACGGAGATGCCCAGTTGAAAAACTGGCGCTGGGGACAATTTCCTGAGCCTGCCGATAGTGTGACCGCTTTGATGCAATGCCCACATTTTCTGCCGGAAATGCCCATTTTTGTAAACGACCTGGGATTGCCCGATACGCCTAATTTATTTCAGCGAATTTTTCGGGGCATTGGTGAAAATGAGGAAGGGCGACAAGACCAAATCCTGCCTGAACGTCGTGCTGGGGAAACCGAACAAGCTTACTTGGATCGAGTGTACCGTCAAGTGCAAAAAGGAGAGGAACGCGACGAACGCCGGGAAAAGCGCAAAGATTTTTGGAATCGGCTCTTGTTTGGCAAAGACGGAAAAGATAAAAATCCACCAAAATCAGAGGGCAACCAGGAACGAGAAAATTGAAATGATTGTTGCAACATTGATAACTGAAATGCAACGGTATTAAAGCGTTTCTTGTTTCATAGTTTTGTCACCATACCCTTCACAACTAATCTTTTATTTGAAGTGTTTCCCATGCAAAATTGTAGGGGGAGCCTATTTTTTTGACGTACCTTTGCAGCCTGAAAATTTTGAAGGGTTAATTGTTGTCAGATTGAATCGGCAATTGCCACATACAGTCATCAATTCACAATACATCAATGAGTGACCAAATTAAACACGAATGCGGTGTTGCCGTCATTCGATTGTTAAAACCGTTGGATTATTATCAGGAAAAATACGGCACTACGCTGTGGGGATTGAGCAAACTGCGGCTGCTATTGCAAAAACAACGCAACCGCGGGCAGGACGGCGCGGGCATGGCAACCATCAAAATAGGCATGCCACCCGGTAAAGAATACATCAACATTCAGAAAAGTATAGCCACAAATTATATTGACGATCTGTTTGCCGGGGTGCAAAATCATTTTAAAAATTTGACTCCGTCAGAATTGAGTGATGCAGCATGGCTAAAAGTGAATAAACCCTTCATGGGAGAATTGCTGCTGGGGCATCTTCGCTACGGCACGCATGGCGACAACTCGGTGAATACCTGCCACCCTTTTCTGCGGCAGAACAACTGGATTACCCGAAATCTAGTGTTGGCGGGCAACTTCAACTTGACGAATGTAGATGAATTGTTTGATGAACTCGTCACGCTTGGTCAATATCCGACTCGCAAAGCAGATACCGTCACTGTTTTAGAAAAAATTGGGCACTTTCTGGATGATGAAGTGCAACGATTGCACACTTGGTTTAAACCGGATGGCTATAACAACGTGGAAATCAATGATTTGATTTATGAGAATCTTGATATTCAACGCTTGCTGCGCAGAGCAAGTAAAAAATTTGACGGTGGCTATGTAATGGCAGGCTTGCTGGGGCATGGCGATGCGTTTGTCATGCGCGATCCCAATGGCATTCGACCTGCGTTTTGGTACCAAGATGAAGAAGTGGTAGTGGTTGCCTCGGAGCGTCCAGCGATTCAAACCGCTTTTAACGTTCATATTAAAAAAGTCAACGAGATTCAACCCGGGCACGCACTCATCATCAAGCGCAACGGCAAGGTGGACGAGAAACCTTTTACCGAATCGCAACAACGGCGGGCTTGCTCTTTTGAGCGAATTTATTTCTCCAGGGGCAGCGATCGGGATATTTATCTGGAACGCAAAAAACTGGGCGAACTTCTCACAGAAACGGTGCTCGAAGCGATTGATAACGATTTTAAACATACCGTGTTTTCCTTTATTCCCAATACAGCAGAAGCTGCTTTTTATGGACTCATGGAGGGCATTGAAGATCGTTTGAATTGTATTAAAAAAGATCGGATTTTAGAATATTTGCAAGAAACCAGAGACCTGAAGGATGTCAAATCGAAGAAAATTGAAAAAATTCTTGCCTTGCGCCCGCGCACGGAAAAACTCGTTGTCAAAGATGAAAAATTAAGAACATTCATCACCGACACTTCCCACCGCGGCGAACTGGTTTCGCACGTGTACGATGTGACCTACGGCATTGTAGAAAATGAAAAAGATACCTTGGTGCTGCTCGATGATTCCATCGTGCGCGGTACCACCATGCGTGATACCATTGTGCGGCTAGTAGCGCGGCTCCGCCCCAAAAAAATCATTGTTGTTTCTTCTGCGCCGCAAATTCGCTACCCCGATTGCTACGGCATTGACATGTCGATTATGAAAGACTTTGTTGCGTTTCAGGCATTGATTGAATTATTGAAGGAAAATGACAAAGAACAGCTGCTACAAGATGTCTATGAACGCTGCAAAGCGCAGGATCGCCTGCCTAAAGAGCAAGTCAAAAACGAGGTAAAAAAGTTGTACGAACAGTTTTCTTACGATGAAATTTCTAAAAAAGTTGCGAAAATTATTACGCCGCCTGATATCAAACCGAAAGTAGAAGTGATTTTTCAGACGATTGATGGCTTACATGAAGCTTGCCCTAACAACAATGGCGATTGGTATTTTTCTGGCGACTACCCGACGCCCGGTGGCAATCGCGTGGTGAATCGCTCTTTTATCAATTTTATGGAAAAACGAAACGAACGAGCGTATTAGCAGGTAGTTCCGAGTGCTCTTGTTAAAATTACTTGAACCTGAGCACTCGGAACGCTTCATTCAGAACTAAATTTATGCTTGTATCAAACTATCAATTACCGTTTTTAGCGTCACAAACATAGCTTCGCGGGCTTCCTTGCTCACGATTGGATCTTCTTCGTCGTCCACCAGCGCATCTTCTACAAAAGCCAACAAATCTTCCTGCGGATACTCATCAAAGAAAACATCCAAGCGCTCGTGAAAACGCTGCGCGTTGACACCTTCCAGCCTGGTCCAGTTTGCTTCTTCGGCATCTGCAATGGCTTTCTCCGCCACTTGAGCCAACTCACTGTTCGATTCCTTCATTGCTTGCCAAATAATGGTGGAGAGCAACAACAAATATTCTTTTTCATCTTGCGTAAACGCCTCAAATTCTTCGGAAAACAAATAACCCATTAAAACCGGCTGCTCGCGTTCCATGGTTTCCACGGCTTGTTCATAAGCAGCGTCCGAATCATCAAAACGTTCTACGATTTGATCTATAATATCTTCCGTTACAAATTTCATTGTCAAAATTTATAATAAAAAAAGGTACAGCCGCAAAGGTATAATTTCTACCCAGTATTATTAGAATTTTATTGGGGCTATACGTCGTAAGTAATTTCGATTTCGCTCGTAGTCGGGTGCGCCTGGCACGTAAGAATATAGCCTTTTTGCACTTCGTCATCGTCCAGAGCATAACACACATCCATTTTCACGCTGCCTTTCAACACTTTTGCCATGCAGGTCGAACACGCGCCCGACATACAAGAGTAAGGCGGATCGTATTTTTTATCCATTAACGCATAAAGAATAGTTTTGTCAGAAGGTACAGTAATTTCAACGGCTTTTCCGTTCAAATGCGCGATCAAATGTGCGCCGCTCACCCCTTTGATGCGGTCTTCATTGGGAATGGGCGTCGTGCTGAATCGCTCGGTATGAATGTGTTTTTTGTCAATGCCTTTATTCAACAACGCCGCTTCCACCGTGTCAATCATGCTGCCAGGACCACAAATCAAATAGTCGGCATCCTTGCTGCGCGGCGGATTTTCACTTAAAAATTTATTGACCTGCCCTGCATCAATGCGCCCGACTTTACCATTCCACAGCAAGGTTCCTTTTGAAAACAATCCTTTCAAACCGCCCGGTTTATCGCGTTTCGGCTGACTTAAAATATGTTCCATGACAAGTTGCCCTTCATAACGCTTTTCCAACGCATCCAATCCTTCTTTGAAAATGATGCAATCCTCGTGCCGATTGCCATACAGCAGAAAAATCGTGCTTTGCGGCTCTTCTTCTACAATCGTTTTTATAATCGAATACAGCGGCGTAATGCCACTCCCCGCAGCAAACATATAATACGTTTTCTTCTGCCCTGCGTGCAATTCAGGATGAAAACGCCCGTCCGGCGGCATCACTTCGATCACCTGACCGGCTTTGACCTGGTCATTGATGTAATTCGACACCAAACCACCCTTTACGCGCTTCACCGTCACCGCCAGATGATCCTCCAGCGGACTACTGCACATCGAGTACGAGCGGCGCTCCTCTTTGCCATTGATCTCAAATTTCAAAGTCAAATACTGCCCTTGCAAATATTTGAACGTTTCCTGCAAATCCGTCGGCACATCCAACAAAAGCGACACCGTGTCCTCCGTTTCCTTGCGCACCTCCCGCACCGGCAGCGGGTGAAAATGTTTATCCATGCTGTAATTTATTCAATTTTAACCTTCAAACAGCTAATTGCCATTTCAGTTTAATTCTTGGTGGTTTCAATCAATAAAATCAAAGGAATCACAAAAATCAAGGTTTTGACCAAATACAAAAGTCCCTCTTGAGGGAATTATGGGGGTTTACCCCGCAAAGCTCGCTGATTCCCTTCGAAAAATCACCAAATCCATCCATGATCTTTCTCACTCCTTTTAAAAGAAAGCAGACAAAAAACCTTCGATATTCCCAAATAACAAATAACAATTCCCAATTTTCCCAAAATCACCCCATCTCTCACCCTGTCTAAATTTAAGTTTGTTAAAAAAAAATGTGAAATTTGCGGGCTGATTCACAAGAATTCAGCAAAAACGGCTGTTATATAACGCAAAACCAATTTTCCAAAGCACGTACATATTATGCAAATACAAAATACCGATATTGAAGCGCTGAATCAGCAAATTTATGTTGATAGCGCTTTTGTGGAAAAATTGAACCAGGAAACCGCTCGCGTCATCGTTGGTCAAAAGCACATGATCGAACGCCTCATGATTGGCTTGCTCACGCGTGGACATGTTTTATTGGAAGGCTTACCTGGCTTGGCTAAGACATTGGCTATCAAAACATTAGCTAAAGCTATTGATGCCAAATATAGTCGCATTCAATTTACACCCGACTTGTTGCCGGCAGACATTATCGGTACGCTGATTTATAATCCAAAAGAGCATGAGTTCACGGTGCGTCGCGGTCCGATTTTTGCTAATTTTATCCTTGCCGACGAGATTAACCGCGCCCCAGCGAAGGTGCAAAGTGCCCTCCTCGAAGCCATGCAGGAGCGTCAGGTGACAATCGGGAATGATACGTTCAAGTTGGAAGAGCCATTTTTGGTGCTAGCCACCCAAAACCCGATTGAACAGGAAGGTACCTATCCGCTGCCCGAAGCGCAGGTGGATCGTTTCATGCTCAAGGTGAAAATCACCTACCCGGAAAAAGAGGAAGAGCGCCAGATCATTCGGCGTAACCTAATGGGCGAGGACGAAAACATCGCGCCCGTGGTACACCCGCAAGACATCCTCCGTGCCCGCCGCTCGGTGACGAATATTTATATGGATGAAAAAATCGAGCGCTACATTCTCGACATCGTTTTCGCTACGCGCGATCCCAAAAAATACGGCTTAAACGGCATGGAAATGCTCATCAACTACGGCGCTTCGCCACGTGCGAGTATCAACCTGGCGCTGGCTGCCAAAGCCGTTGCCTTCCTGCGCCGCCGGGGCTACGTCATTCCCGAAGATGTGCGCAACGTGTGCCACGATGTGATGCGCCACCGCATTGGCTTGACCTATGAAGCTGAAGCTGAGAATGTTACGCAGGAGGATATTATTAATCGGATTCTCGACAGGGTTGAGGTGCCGTAAGGGGTGATGGGGGAATAGGGGAATGGGGGAATGCGCGTTAGGGGTTGAAGAGTTGAAGGGTTGAAAGGTTGATGCCCAAGCTACGTACGCAAGCGCAGAAAACCCCGATAGGGGTGAAATATTTATAGAAAAACAAATATATAATGTGGTTGAACCCCAGCGGGGTGACACAAATTGCGCCGGATATGCCACTCCTGCGCCTCCGCTAAAGCTTCGGCGACACGCGGAAGGAGTTGAAATGAAATATGATATTGATTTTATTCTATAATTATTACAACCCTACGGGTTTTTAAAAATGGATTCATTCTGGACCCAGTACGACAGTTACATTTTATTTGTACCAACAGCTATTTTATCGATTGTAGCTATTTGGTACACTCGAAAACAATTGCAAAAGAAAAGGCTAGAGTATAAAATTGTTGCTAATGAAAATTTACTCTCTTACAGTCAAGATTTGGAAAAGGATTTAATTATAACTTATAAAAACAATAAAGTAAATAATCTCGTATTGTTTTCAATTTTAATACAAAACACAGGAAATATTCCAATTCTTAGAGGTGATTTTGACTCAGACATTAAAATACAATTTGTTAGCATCAATTCAATTATTTCAGCGGAACTTACTGGTGATGGTTTGTCTAATTTTGATTTGGTAATTGATCCTAAATTTAAAACCTTATCAATTCCACCATTGCTAATTAATCCAAGGGATAAAATAATAATGAAAGTTTTAATAGATAGTAATTCCGAAATGCCATTTTTTGTTATTGAAAGTAGAATTGCAGGAATTAGTAAAATTAAAAAAGAGGAGTATAGCAAGCGTCTTAACTCTCTTTCTATTGGATTAATTATATCTTTCATTATACTTCTATGCTTTATTTTTATTATTTTCTTTAATTTCAAAGGTTTCAGAGGGCTTTCATTTATAGACATAGGAATGATTATAATTCTAAGTTTTCATATATTAACATCTATTAATTATATCAAATTTTACACAAAATTAAATAAGTAAATTTACATGGAAACCTCCGAACTACTCAAAAAAGTCCGCAAGATTGAGATCAAGACGAAGGGCTTGACGAAGCACATTTTCAGTGGGGAGTACCACAGTGCGTTCAAGGGGCGGGGTATGTCGTTCAGCGAGGTGCGCAGCTACCAGTACGGCGACGATGTGCGCAATATTGACTGGAATGTGACGGCGCGCACGGGCGATCCGTTTATAAAGGTGTTTGAGGAGGAGCGCGAGCTGACGGTGATGCTGCTGGTGGACCTGAGTCGCTCGGCGTTTTTTGGCACGGTGGAGCAGATGAAAAATGAATTGCTGACGGAAATCTGCGCGGTGCTGGCTTTTTCTGCCATTACAAATAATGATAAAGTGGGCGTGATCCTATTTTCGGATAGGATTGAGCGATTTATTCCACCGAAGAAAGGAAAGCAGCATATCTTGCGGATTATCAGGGAGTTACTCGATATTGTGCCGATAGGAACTGGAACGGATATCGGCGGTGCCTTGCGTTATTTTAATAATGTGATCAAGAAACGCAGCATTTGTTTTGTGCTATCCGATTTTATGACGAAGGGCTACGAGGATGCGCTGCGCATCGCCAAGCGGCGGCACGATATTATTGGCATTCAAATGACCGACCCGCGCGAGGCGGAATTGCCGAATATTGGTCTGGTGCGGGCGATGGACTCCGAAAGCGGCGAAATTCGCTGGATTGACACAGCTTCGCGCAAGGTGCGGGAGCGCTACGCGCAATGGTATCAAGACAATTATCAACATTTTAGGAATAGTTTTTTGCGCAGCGGCGCGGATATGATTAGCATTATGACCACCGAGCCGTATGTGAATGCCCTGATGCAATTTTTTCAAAAACGAGCCAACGTTTGATTGGGAAATTTGGAAATTGAGAAATTATGATATTGAGTTATTTTTTTATTACAAATCATAAATCAACGCGTTACCGGAAGCTGGGTGAAAAATTTCCCAATTTCTCAATTTCTCAATTGAATAGTTTTGCTTGGAAATCGATTATTGTATTAATATTCCTGTTCTTATATATAACGAGTAATGCCCAAGTCCAAGTCGGCGCTCGATTGGACAGTACCCGTATTCTCATTGGCGATCAAGTCAAAATGCACATTCAGCTAAGCGCGCCGGGCAATGTACGCGTGCAGCCGCCGGATTTGACGGTGTTGGATAGCATGAAAGGGGTGGAGATTATTGATACAACGGAATGGGATACCTTGCAACGCGGCGCGAATTATGTGCTGGAACAAGAATTGACGATTACATCTTTCGATTCAGGTGTATATATTTTGCCTAGAATACCAGTCTCTTATTTGCAAAATGGAACAATTGGTATTGCTGAAACGAATACCCTGCGGTTGGAGGTTTCTACCATTCCGGTTGCTAGCGATACGGTGCAGTTGGCGCCCATCAAACCCATTATGGAGGAGCCGCGCACGCTGGAAGATTTGATACCGTATTTAATTCCGTTATTTATTTTATTAATCATCGGGGCTATTATTTACCTGATTGTTAATAGACGTAAAAAACCAAAAGTAGTAGCGCCAGCGAAGCCTTTGCTACCGCACGAAATAGCCTTGCAAAAACTGGTGACATTGCAGCAACAAAACCTCTGGCAAAAGGGCGAAGTGAAACAATATCAGACCGAGCTGACGTTTATTGTAAGAGAATATTTGGAAAATCGCTTCAAAATTCCGGCGTTGGAGTCCACGACGGATGAAATTGTCCAAAATTTACGAAAAACGGACATCGAAGAACGTTGGCGCGACCGCTTGCAGGAGTTATTTGTAAACGCGGATTTGGTGAAATTTGCAAAGGCGCAACCGCCCATGACGATTCATGAGCAGGGGATGAATGAAGCGATGGCGTTTGTGGAAGCGACGAAATTGATACCCGTGGCAACCGCTGAAGCGGTCGAAGATGCAAGTGCACCAGGCGCTTAGCAGGCATGCCCTCAGAATAATAATGGGAACGTGGACGACACGGAATACGCGGAGTTTCGCGGTTTTTTATAAAGAAATTTCACTAAACTCAAGATTTACACAATGTTGCTGCACAAGGAATTAAGCGAAGAAATATTAGACGCTTTTTACGAGGTGTATCACGAGTTGGGCTATGGTTTTTTGGAAAAAGTCTATCAGAATGCTTTATTTCTGGAATTGAAAGAGCGCAGATTGACCGTTGTGCCGCAGAAGCCCTGCCCAGTTTATTACAAAGGCAAGCAAGTTGGTGAATATTTTTGTGATATGCTGGTAAATAATGTTATAATTTTGGAATTAAAAGCAGGTGAAGGCATTCGGGAAGAGCATGAAGTACAGTTGCTCAATTACCTGAAAGCCAGCAATATAGAACTTGGCTTTGTGCTTAATTTTGGAAAAAAACCAACATTTTCGCGTAAAATCTGCTCTAATGATTTTAAGGGAAAAAGTTAAAATTTATAAAAACAATCCGCGTCAACCTGCGGTGTCCGCGTCGTCCGTGTTCCTAATTATGTCAGAAGGGATGCTAGAAGTGCAGCATGGTTGAGCATTAAATAAAATTATAAAAATTGCTATCATACTTAAAAAATATCCATTTTCTCAATCCGGAATTACTGCTTTTGTTGCTGGTGATTCCGGTGCTGGCGTTTTATTACTACCAAAGGTATCGGCGCTACCATCCCACGCTGCGCATGCCCACGCTGGAGCCGATTCGTGGCGTGCCCTCGTGGCGCGGGCGTTTGCGTGCGGCGTTGCCGATTTTTCGGGCGTTGTGTTTTGCTTCGCTGGTGATTGCGTTGGCGCGTCCGCAGTTGAATTTGAAAGAAGAAGAGGTCAAAGCGGATGGCATTGACATTATGCTGGTGATTGATTTGTCGAGTAGTATGCTGGCACAAGATTTTACGCCAGATCGATTGGAAGTGAGCAAACGCGTGGCGGCTGATTTTGTAGAAAAAAGACCGTATGACCGGATTGGCTTGGTCGTGTTTGCAGGAGAAGCTTTCACGCAATGTCCACTGACGACGGATCATCGCATTATCAAGGATTTTCTGGCGGGTTTGGAATGTGGCGTTTTGGAAGACGGCACGGCAATTGGAATGGGTTTGGCAACTGCGGTCAATCGCATGAAAGAAAGCAAAGCCAAGAGTAAAATTGCCATTCTACTAACGGATGGCGTGAATAATGCGGGGTACATTAAACCGATTACGGCGGCGGAGATCGCGCAGGAATTTGAAGTGAAAGTTTATACCATCGGCATTGGTACTACGGGCGATGCATTGACGCCGGTGAGTCGCCGCAGCGATGGGCGCTATATTTTTGGTTTAGCTCGCGTGGAAATTGATGAAGTGCTGATGAAGCAAATCGCAGAAATGACCGGCGGCGAATACTATCGCGCTACCACGGCAGAAGCTTTGGAGCAGATTTACGATCAAATTGATAAACTGGAAAAAACGGAAATTGAAGTGACGAGTTTGAAACGCTCCAGCGAGGAATTTTACTACTTTGCCCTGGCGGGCTTGGTTTTTCTGCTGTTGGAAGTGTTTTTAAGGTATTCGGTGTTGAGAACGATTCCGTAAAATGGAATGTTGGAATGATGGAAATTGGAATGTTGCACGCGCTGTACTCCACTATTCCATTAATCCAACATTCCGATTCAGCGTAAAAGATCAGATTAGATGAATAAAAATTTTTTGAGTAAAGTGCTGCAACAAAAGCACGGTTCCCAATATGTTTCGATTTGAGCATCCACAGTTGTTGTTTGTGCTGGAAGTGATTCCGGTGTTGGTGGCATTTTTTGTGCTGGCGTATCGCGCGCGGAAACGGCTGATTGCTAAGTTTGGCAACATGCGTTTGATGGGCGAGCTGATGCCGCAAGTATCTCGTTATAAGGATATTGTGAAATTTGTGCTACTGGTTTTTGCACTGGCATTTTTGATTGTTGGTACGGCTAATCCGCAGTGGGGCGTGAAGCGCGAGAAGACGACCCGCAAAGGCGTGGATGTGTTCATTGCGTTGGATGTGTCGAACAGTATGCTGGCGGAAGACGTGCAGCCGAATCGTTTAGAGCGTGCGAAGCAATTTGCCGAAGATTTGGTAGAAACCTTGCGCGGCGAGCGTTTGGGCTTTATTATTTTTGCCGGCAATGCGTATTTGCAGGTGCCGCTGACGACGGATTATGGGGCGTTGCAGTTGTTTACCAAAAGTGCGAATCCGACGCAGGTGCCTACACAAGGCACGGCGATTGGCGATGCGATTAGTCTGGCGGTGCGCTCGGCGGATAATAACAGCAAGAAAAATCAGGCGATTATCATCATTTCTGATGGGGAAAATCACGATGTGGAAGCGTCGGCGATTGCTAAAAAAGCCAATGAAGACGGCATGTTGGTGTTCACGGTAGTGGTCGGCACGAAGGAAGGTTCGTTTATTCCTGAAATGATCGGCGGGCGCTTGGATATGAAGCGCGACCAAAGCGGCAATCCCGTGCGCTCGAAGGCAGATCCAGAAGCATTGCGCGAACTGGCGAAAATGGGACAGGGCGGCTTTTTTGATTTGGGTACGAATCCGGAGATGATTAAGCAAGCATTGGCGATGCAGATTGAATCGATGGAAAAACGGGCATTTGAGCAGCGGGCATTCAGTGAGTATGAAAGTTATTTTCAATATTTTTTGGGTGCGGCATTGCTGTTGATTGTGATCGAATTTTTAATTTCGTACAGCAAAAACAAGTATCTGGGGGATAGGGATTTGTTTAAAATATAATGTTTAATAAGTTGGTAGTCAGATAGTAGATGGTCGGATGGTTGAAAGCTTAGGTTTCAAAAGGTGAATTAATTTTAAATATGTTTTTTAGAAAGTTTGTTAAAGCAGTGGTTATGAAAAAGTGGATGGTATTAATGTTTTTTGGAATATTTGGATTGGCTGCTTCGGCGCAATCTGCGCATCAATTCCTTCGGCAAGGCGATAAATCTTATGACACCGAAGCTTACACGCAGGCGGAAGAAAATTACCGCAAGTCGCTGGAAAAGAAAAACAGCGTGCAGGGCAACTACAACCTGGGCAATGCCATTTACAAACAGGAGCGCTACGAAGAGGCGGTGAGTCGCTACGAAGCGGCGGCACGTGTGGCAGATGATGACCTCGCCAAAGCTTTGGCGTATCACAATTTGGGCAATGCCTATTTCAAACAACAGAATTACGAAAAAAGCATTGATGCTTATAAAAGTTCGTTGCGCTTGAACCCGAAAGATATTGAAACCAAAAAGAACCTGGCATTAGCTCAACGTCAGTTGCAAATTCAGCAACAACAACAAAAGCAAAATCAACAAGACAAGCAGCAGCAGCAAGAGCAACAACAAGATCAGCAGCAACAACCTGAGCAACAACAGCAACAAAATCAACAGGATCAATCCTCAGGGCAAGAGCAGCCGCAGGATTTGTCCAAAGAGGAAGCGCGTAAGTTGCTGGAAATCATGGAACAAGAAGAGCAAAAAGTACAGCAAAAATTGAGAAAGGCGCAGACAAAACCGAATCGCTCCACAAAAGATTGGTAAAGAGGCAAACTCGGTATTTTGAAAAATAGCTAAAAATAGTTGTTGAAGTGGTCAGCATTTAATCAGAGGAAGACGTTTTTTTTAAAATGAATTAGCACAAGCAATCCTCGATCCATTAGAAACAGGCAATTTCTATGAAAAAGTGGCTTTTTGGATACATTATTATTTTATTGCCTTTGTTCGCATCAACGCAGGTAAGCTTTGAAGCCTATACCAATGCCCGACAAATTGCGCTTAACAGCTACTTTGAGGTCACTTTTACGTTGCGCAATGCAGAGGGAGACAATTTTACGCCGCCCTCTTTTGACAATTTTACCGTCCTGGCAGGTCCCTCTCGCGCGATGAGCACCACCATTATCAACGGCGCTGTTTCTAAGGAATTGAGTTTCAGCTATACCCTTCGCCCAAAGCGCATGGGCAAGTTCAACATTGGCAGCGCCAGCATGAAAGTGAATGGAAAAACGCTCCGCACGCAACCTCTGACCATTGAGGTGGCAGAAGGGAAAAAATTGAGTAGAAATAATCCGGCAAACCGCATTTTTATTGAAGCGCAGCTGAATACAAAGGACGCTTTTTTAGGGCAGCAAATTACCTTGGATTATAAATTGTACACCGCAGCGGATATTGACAGTTATAGCATTTTACAAGAGTCTGATTATCAAGGATTTTATGCGCAAGATTTACGGCGTTTTGACGAACCACCCATGCGCGAGGTCATAAAAGGAGTACAATATGTGACGAAGATTTTGAAACGCGTCGCCTTATTTCCACAGCAAGCCGGCACACTGACAATTTCGCCAATGGAATTGGAATTGGCAGTGCTAGTGGGTGATTCTCAAGAAGATATTTTTTCGCTCAACCGCGACGTGCAACGGCTCCTGATAAGCACTCAATCTGTGCAGGTTCAGGTACGACCTTTGCCCTCCAATGCGCCCCTCTCTTTTACTGGTGCCGTCGGGCAGTATGCCGCTGGTTTTACCTTGGCACACACCGATGTTAGCACGGACGATGTGTTGTCCTTGCGCCTGTCCATCAGTGGCAATGGCGACATCAAGCGGGTGCAAGCGCCTTTGTTGAATTTGCCGGACAGTTTTGACGTGTATGACCCTAAAATTTTGGGAGAGGAAACCTTCGAAAGTTTAAATGGTGAAATTGTTAGTGAAAAAGAAATCGAATACCTTATTCAGCCCAAAGCCCCAGGCACTTATCGTTTGCAACCGACATTCACTTATTTTGATCCTGTCAAAAAAGCTTACGTTACCCTCAACGAAGGTATTTTTGATGTTGTCATCCGGCAAGGGTCTCAACGTCGCAGCACAGCCACTGAGCCACTTGCCACCGCGGAGGAAGATATTCGTTATATTAAAACGGATACTAAACTACAACGAATTAATTATCAATTTTTTAAATCTTCTACGTTTTGGACGCTTACGGCATTACCGTTTTTATTCTTTGTCGGTGTGATCTTTGTAAAACGACGTCAGATGCAACAGTTGAATGTGGATCATTTGCAATTGCGCATCAAACGTGCCCGGCAGGAAGCCTTGCAGCGTCTGAAACTGGCAGAGCAACACCTAAAAGCCAATGAAAGCCGCGCTTTTTTTGATGAGATATCCAAAGCGCTGCTCGGTTATGTTTGTGATAAGCTCCAAATTCCCGGCTCGGCTTTGACCAAAGAAAATGTACGGGAGAAATTACATTCGCTAAGTGTGGAGACGTCTTTGATTGAAGATTTTATGCAAATTATTCAAACCTGCGAAGTCGCGCTTTATTCTGGCAAGGACAATCCTGCCGCTATGAACGATATTTACCAACGTGCCGTTAGCAATTTATCAAAAATGGAAGAATTTCTGAGGAAAGCTTGAATGAAAATCAGGAAACCAATTGTTCATAATTCACTGCAATCACAATTTTATGAAAAAATATTATAAATTTCCATTTATAAATCATTGAAAATCATCGCTTATTTCGTCGATAGACTTTGTGCCAGTCACTGCAATCACCCTTGAATTTTTAAAATCCTGCGTTGCTTCAAAACCGTGCCCCATCAAAATCTCATCAACTTTGCGCAGCACCACAAAGCGGTGATTATACACTTTTTGCTGGCGTTCATTCCAAATCAATTCTTCTGTCTCTAGCCGCTCGCCCGTCACGCTTTGCCATACCACGCTGTCACGCACCACTACTTTGCCTTCCGCTTCGTAGCGAATGCCATATTTGCCAGTCAGCGTACTTGAAATTTTTTCGTCCGGTCCATAAAAATCAACGCGTACATGGTTGGGAAACTCCTGCCTGGGCGAGCGCGAATCCACATGATACAACAACGTAGGGCCTATAATTTTAACGCGTACTTTTGCAGAGTCGCTGTAAATAATTTCCACATCTTTCGCCGTTTCAATGCTCGGATCAAGCGTAATGTTTTTCACATCCAACGCTTCATTTTCCTGCGTACACGCCTGCATAAGCAGCAAACCCAACAAAAATGATGCAACCTTTATTTTAAAAATTTTGTAAATCATGCTTTTAGAATTTAACCCGATTTCCGCATTAGTAACGCCTTTTTTTGCAAAAAGATGCCTATAAAAATTATAAAATTCGTTTAAAATACACAGCGAATATTTAATAAAAATGTAAATAATAGATTACCCCGTTACACCATTAACCGCTATACCGATACATCATTAACCATCACCCTCCCCAATACCGCCAAAACCGAAACACTTCTCCTTTCTCATACCAATTTTTACCATTGGGCAACTCCAAAAATCCGTCGGTTTCCACCAAATTCGCTAAATCGCCGGAGCCCCCGCCCGCTAAGGGTTTTGCCAATATCTGACCTTGTTCGTTGTATTGCAATTGCACCTGTAAAAAATAGGTTAAATCCGGTTTGAATAGGATATCCTCCGTTAATATAGCAAATTTTTCTACTATGGGTGCCAAGCCCAAACTCTTGCGCAGCCATGGCTCTACATAACGCACTGCGCACATCAAGGCTGACACTGGATTGCCCGGCAACGCAAACACCGTCGCTCCACTTGGCAACTTTCCAAACCACAAGGGCTTGCCTGGTCGCTGCTGCACTTTGTGAAATACCTGCTGTACGCCCAGCATTTTCAAGGCTTTGGGCACATAATCCAGCTTGCCTTCGGACACTCCGCCACTCAACAACAATACATCGAATTCTAATAAATATTTTTTTAATTCATTGATTATTAATTCTTCATTATCAAATAAATGAATCCGTTCTGCCCGGATACTCCACTTAGCTAACAAGCCTTGCAACGCATACGCATTCGAGGAGCGAATCTGATGCGCCAAGGGTATTTCCGTCACTTCCACAATTTCGTCGCCGGTAGAAATAATCGCCACGCGCGGCAATTTTTTTACCAATACTTGCGCCTTGCCTACTGTTGCGGCTACGCCTAATTCAGCCGGAGAGATTATGACGTTATTATTTAAAATAATATTATATTTTTGACGGTCGTTGCCTTTTCGATGTATATTTTGTCCTTTTATTACATCTTTCACCTGTATTTTGGCGATATTTTCTTCAATTATTACATCTTCATAACGAATCACCGTGTCTGTTCCTGCGGGGAGCATCGCTCCGGTCATCACCTCTAAACAATGCGTCGGCTCCTGCAAAGTCAACTGTGGTGCCCCAGCCGCCTGTAAGCCTTCTACGAAAAAATTCCGTTTGCCCTGCGCAAAAGCCTGGTAATCAATAGCAATCCCGTCCATAGTGACCCGATCAAAGGGTGGAAAATCCCGATCAGCAATCAAGGGCTCCGCCAACACTCGCCCAACAGCTTCCGTGAGGTGAACTGTTTCAGTATTAAAATCAACGGCGTTTTCGAGCAAAAGAGCAGTGGCAGCTGTAACGGAAAGCATCTTTTTTAAACGTTATTTATTTTGCTAAATGTGAATCGTAAAAAACTTTACATTTTATAATTATTTATCCCTCCCGAATTAATGCTAATAATTCATCCGCGCTCATTTTTCCGCTCATGTCGGTGTCCGCGAGGAGGCTGTCGGCAAGGTCACGCTTGTGCTCGTGGAGTTTCAGGATTTTTTCTTCCACCGTTTTTTCCGCAACGAGGCGATAGACAGTGACGGGGCGCTGCTGCCCAATGCGGTGGGCGCGGTCGGTGGCTTGGTCTTCGACCGCTGGATTCCACCAGGGATCGAGGTGAATGACGTAGTCAGCTGCGGTGAGATTCAAGCCAACGCCCCCGGCTTTCAGGCTAATTAGGAACAAATCGCCCTCGCCGCGCTGGAAAGCGTCAATGCGTTCCTGGCGTTTTTGGGGGGGCGTGCTGCCGTCAAGATATTGATACCGAATTTTACGATTTTTTAATTCGGCTTCTACAATTTCTAAATGTTTGACAAACTGACTGAATACGAGCGCTTTATGGTTGTTTTCTAACAATTCTTCCACGGTTTCTAAAAACAATTCCAATTTGCTGGAGCCTAGCGGCACATCGGGCTGCGCGAGTTTCGGATGGCAGGATGCAAGGCGCAACTTGGTCAATTCGGCAAGAATGCGGAAACGCTTGTCCTGCACATTACCCTCTTCCGATTCGATGCGGGTGACGGCATCGCGGCGCAGGGCTTCGTAAAAGGCGCGTTCTTCAGGCGACAATTCGACCGTGAGTTGAATTTCGGTTTTTTCGGGAAGTTCGTCCAGTACCTGATTTTTACGGCGACGCAGGATGAAGGGTTTGACAATTTTTTGTAATTGCCGCCGCCTCTCGGGGTCTTTGTATTTTTCAATCGGCGTGGCAAATCGCTCATTGAAGCGGTCAATGCTGCCGAGGAGACCAGGATTGATAAAATTGAACAAATTCCACAATTCGCCCAAGTGATTTTCAACCGGCGTACCGGTGGTAATAATTTTAAAATCGCCTTTCAAATTCATCACCGTTTTGGAGCGTTTCGTGGCACGGTTTTTAATGGCTTGCGCTTCATCGAGAATAATCGTAGCAAAATGTTTATTTTCAAATGCTTCTGATTCAATTTGTAATAAATTATAACTTGTTACCAAGACATCGAATGGCTCCAAATTATCCACCATCGCTTGGCGGTCGCCGTTGCCAAAAATTTGAAAGCGCAAAGTCGGCGCAAAACGGGCGGCTTCCTTTTCCCAATTGCGGGTGACGCTCACCGGCGCGACCACCAACGCGGGACCCTGCGCAGCGCGATCCACCAGCACGGCTAATGCCTGAATGGTTTTGCCCAAGCCCATGTCATCGGCGAGGCAGGCGCCCACGCCCCAATGTGCCAGTTGGGAGAGCCATTTAAAACCTTCTAACTGATAAGAACGAAGTTCTGCCTGAAAGGTGCCGGGTAGCTGCGCTTCGTAGGCACGGGCTTCGCGGAGCTTCGTCAATAGTTGTTTCCAATGTTTGTCGGCTTTGACGGCACCGGCATTTTCCGCAAAATCTTCCACCAAATCCGCTGCCAAGGGATGGAATCGCATTTTATCATCGAGTACCGAATTTAATTCGGCAAGGCGTTTTCGGAACTGGTCGGTCAATGCAAGGTATTGTCCATCAGACAATTGTACAAAATTGGTAGAATGATTGGTTTGCAATAATTTGGTTAATTCCTGCATTGTCAACACAAGGTCTTCGCTCACTTTTACCTCACCATCCACGGTAAACCAGTCGTTTTTGCGTTCGATGTTCATGCTTAAATTGTCAAATCCGGCGCGCCCGGCAATGCGCAGTTTTTCGCCCTTGGGCCACTCGATGACGAGCTGATTATTTTGGCGCGGCGTTTCCAATTCTACCAGCAATTGCAGGCAACTTTCTACGTCCTGAACGTCCCATTCCAGATTTTTATTCCCGTCCAAATCCAGCAAAATCGGGCATTCTGCTTGTACCGTTTGCAATAAATCGCGCTCGGCTTTGAGGTTGCGTTTGGTTTGCACCCACTGCTCTTCGACTTCACCCGACACTATTTCCGAACCCTTGCCAGGTTTTAAATAAGGCGGTGCCGATTGCAACGGTTTGACAAAAAATTCCAACTGAAAGCCTTCGCCCACCGGAATAAGTAAGGCGTAGATTCGGGCATCCGCTTCAACGGAAGGCAAATTTTCAAAATGCTCTTCGAGTTCGCTTTGTACCTTGACTGAAGCGCGCAAACCATCAATGATTTTGCTCAGCATCTCGCGCCCCTGGGCAGGCACGGTGAGTTTCTCCCCTTCAAAAGCAGTGGCAATTTGCAAGTGTTTTGCAGTGATTTCCAGCAGTTTATAACGAATATTCGTTTCTTTTACAATCTGAATGCCCGGCTGCGTCAGTTTTCTATCAAATTGAATTTCAACGGCATTGCCTTTTTGTTTGACTAGCAGATTGGGTTCGCCGCGTGTCAGCTGCACCGCAGTGGTCGGCGATTTTTGCAAAAACAACAAAGGGTGATCCACCAGCGCCAACATGGCTTTTTCCCAATCGATGTAATACTGCTGCGTACTACCGTAGCCCCAACCATGGTCGGCTTTGATCGCTTTTGCCACGGCGCGGTCTTGCTCGGTCATGGCATCCACCGCCAAGTCTTTGAGGCGTTTGAGTGCCACATTGCGACCGCCACTCCAAAGCCCGTCTTTTCCGAGCTTTTGCTCCAGAGGTTGTAAATGTTTCGATTCAAAATTGACCTGCCAGATGAGCCGGGTAGCGCCGGTTTCCGTTTTTTTCGAGCGCCCGTCAGAAGCAGTTTTGGCAACCAGCGAAAGCGCGTTGAGCGCCCGTTCCCATTTTTCGATGCGCGGAATGAGTTTGCCGAGCGGTTTGATGCCGGTTTCTGCGGCGAGTTTTTCGGCTAATTTTTGATAATCTGCGGCTTGTTTGTGTGGCGTTAAAGACAAATAGTACGCCATTTCCAACTGAAACCAACGATTATTATTTGCTTGAGCTATTTTTAGAAACGCTAGAGCGTGTTCATCATACAAGTCCTCCGGGTCAATCCAACTGGCGACAATACTCCACACCACATTATCTAGATTCGAGCGAACCAGCATGCCTTTCATCAGGCTCAGCGCGTCCTGTTTGGCATTCAATTGATAATGCGCTCCAGCGCTGATGTACGCGAACGCTGATTCGATTTCTGGGATGTATTTGGCTTGTGACTTGCAGGTTTCCAGCGTTTTTTTAATCAAATCCCCATCTTTTGCACCCAACAGCGCCATGGGGTAAAACAGGTAAGAAAGCAGCGGCGGTACGCCTTTTTTCTTGTTCACATTGCGCCGCCATTGCTTGGCGTAAGCTTCAAAATGCAAGATAGCCGCGCCGTAATCGCCCTTCATCGCCGACAATGCACCAAGTAGATGTTGCGGTATTAATTCTGGTTTTTCTGTTTCTAATTCAGATAAGCGACTCAATTCTCCCCGAAACAATTGCATCAGCAGCACATGTTCCTCCAAATCGGCATGCTTTTCGGCTATGTATTGCTCCAACTCGCGGGTATCCAAGGCATTTAAAATAGCCAGCTCGACCATTCTGGGCAGCACCCGCGTTTTCAAGGCTGCCGGGATTTTTTCAAACCAATCGCGACGAAATGGGGAATTAAAAATAGTAGCGTAAATATTTGTAAAATCGCTTACATCTTCTACCGAATAGGATTTTAAGGCTTCTTTTTCAATAGAATCAATTAGATCAAAATTGCCGAGGTAAATCGCAAGTCGGGCTTGGCGCAGGTATTTGTTCACCGCTTGTTCGCCATAGTAATACAGAGAGGAATACCGGTCAAAATAATTTTTAACCGCTTCTCCCAAATGCTTGAGTTGCCCGGATTGTGCGGCTTCGTGCAGCAACGCTTCCCGCAAAAAGAGATTGCTGACAAAATTATTGTGACTGTAATACCCAAAAGTAGTGGGTTGTACGAGTAACTGCTTCTCCAACAAGTCTTTACGCAACTGATTGAACGCCTGCCGGGTTATTTTTTTCCCGGTGGACATTTTCAGGTTGGCAAAAGATGCGATCTCAGCCGCCTGCTCGTTGGTGATGGGCGTTAGTGCAATGGCATATAGGGTGAGCACCTCCTTTTCTAAAGGCGATAACTCAGCAATAGTTTTTGAAACATCCATTGATAAAGTTTAAAATGCAATTTTATAAACTGCGGCAGCTAAAGCAGCCGTTACACATCATAATTCAACACCGGCGCCAACCAACGCTCTACTTCTGCTACGCTCATGCCTTTTCGCTCTGCGTAATCCTCGATCTGATCTTTAGAAATCTGACCCAACCCAAAATATTTGGACTCAGGATGTGAATAATACCAACCACTCACGCTCGCCGCCGGATACATTGCACAGCTTTCGGTCAATTTAATACAGGTATTTTTTTCAACATCCAATAATTGCCAGAGCGTCCGTTTTTCGGTATGTTCGGGGCAGGCGGGGTAGCCCGGTGCCGGACGAATGCCTTGATATTTTTCAG
>CAZFBN010000052.1:13845-32914 GCA_964517145.1 uncultured Saprospiraceae bacterium | reverse complement strand
CGAACCCGCGGTACCGTTTCCAGTACGACAGTTTAGCAAACTGTTGGTTTAAGCCTCTCACCCATCTCACCGGATGGTGTCTGTTGCGCTTTCGTTTAAGCGCGTGCAAAAATAGAAAAACACCTTTTAAAAAACAAAACCCTTAGGTGTATTTTTTTCCTTGCTTATGCTTATGGCTTGTTTATCAAAGCTTTATTAAGAAAAAAAAGTTCCCGATTTTTTTATTATTCAAAAATTAATCGGAATTTTTTACTTTTCGTTGAGGCTCATTTTGATTTTCTTTTCTAATTCTGATACCGTGTCTTTGAATACGATGTCGGTTTCCATCAAATCTTGTACGGTTTTGCAAGAGTAAATCACGGTGCTATGGTCGCGTCCGCCAAACATTTCGCCAATGGCTTTCAGCGATTTATCGGTTAAATTTTTCGCCAAATACATCGATAACTGCCGGGCAATCACGATGGAACGCTTGCGGGTCTTGCCCTGGAGTTTATCTACCTGCACATTAAAATGATCGGCAACGAGTTTTTGAATAAAATCTAACGTGATTTCTTTATTGATCTGTGACACAAAGTTTTTGATGACTTCCTTCGCCAAATCCAGATCAATTTCGCGTCGATTCAAGGAGGACTGCGCCACCAGAGAGACCAATACGCCTTCCAACTCCCGAATATTATTCTGAATGTTGTAACAAATGTATTCAACCACATTCGAGGGAATCTCAATGCCTTCGCGTCCCATTTTGGCTTCCATAATGGCGATGCGCGTCTCCAGATCAGGCGCTTGTAAATCAGCGGATAAACCCCATTTGAAGCGAGAAATCAAGCGTTCTTCGATGCCGTCCAAATCTTTGGGCGAACGGTCAGACGTCAGCACAATTTGCTTGCCGCTTTGATGTAACTGATTGAAAATCTGGAAGAAAATATCTTGTATTTTCTGCTTATTTGATAAAAACTGAATGTCGTCAATGACTAACACGTCAATCATTTGATAAAACGTGGTAAAGTCATTGGCAGCATTGTTTTTTAACGCCTGAATGAACTGATTGGTAAAGCTGTCGGAAGTGACGTACAGCACCGATTTTTCAGGAAAGCGTTTTAACACTTCATTGCCGATGGCGTGCACCAGATGCGTTTTGCCCAGCCCCGTATCACCATATATAAATAAAGGATTGAACGAAGTTCCGCCCGGTTTTTTGGCAATTGCCTGACCAGCCGAACGCGCCAAACGATTGCAATCACCTTCGATATAAGAAGCAAAATCGTAATTAGGATTTAATTGCGGATCAATCCTACTTTTACGAATGCCAGGTATAACAAAAGGATTTTTTATGTGTTCCGCATCCACCATGCCAGGCACATAGGTATCCGTATGACGCGTACCATTGGCACTGCCGTTTGCATAGGCATAAGAGGTCGCTGCCGTGCGCGCCGCTTCCCTCGGCGCAGTGGCAGTTAAAATCTGATACTCCAAACGACCACGGTCGCCCAATTCTTTACGAATAGTTGTTTTTAAAACTTCAACAAAGTGTTCTTCTAACCATTCATAAAAAATAATACTGGGAACCTGAATGGTAAGCGCATTGTTTTCCAAGCGCACTGGTCTAATGGGTTCGAACCAAGTTTTGTAGCTCTGTGGGTTGACGACCTTCCGAATCGTCTGCAGACAGCTATCCCATACTGTAGCATGATCTTTCGTCATTCTTCAGGTAAATTGACAAAATGAGTAAAATAAAATAAATTCAAAATAAGCTTACCCCTGTGTAATTCTGGAAGTATCAGTAAGTTAAACAAACATACGCACCAAGTGCGTTCCTTTTGATAGAAGCTTCAATCTTGAAATGCTTTTCAGAAAAGCGGAGGACTGCAAAGTTGAGGTTTTTTTTTTAATCCTGAAACACTTTTCCCTCCTTTTTCAAAAATATTTTTTTTACTTATTTCAGAAGCGCATAAAGCTTTAATTAATTGGGTTTAGGTTTAAAAAATTTTAACTTCATGTATAAATAATTGCGTTTCAAAACTTTACATTCAATACTTATCGTTGAGCCTTATTGACTAAGACATTTTGGCAGCTCACACATTTTCCTTTTTTATTGCGCTCGAAAAAAACATCCAGGCGACCGAGCACTATCCCCGCCCATCCTACTTGATTGATTAACACTTGCTTACCTTGCAAATTTGTTTCTACCACAGGTGCATCCAGAAAGGTATGCGTGTGCCCGCCAATAATCAAGTCAATGTCTCGGCTGTTTTTTGCCAATACTATGTCCGACACTTTGTCATCCTGGTATTTGTATCCTAAATGCGACAAGCAAATTACAAAATCGCATTTCTTATCATTTTTTAAAATCGCCGCGTATTTATTGGCATTTGCAATCGGATCAAGGTACTGCGTCTCTTTATACAATGCTTTTGGCACCAATCCATTTAATTCAATACCGATACCCAGCACGCCAATTTTAACATGGTCTTTTTTAAAAATCTGATACGGCTTCACTTTCTCATTTAGTACGGTATTGGAGAAGTCATAGTTGCAATTTATCAAAGGAAAATCAGCGTTGGGCAGTTGTTTTTCCAAACCTTCAATGCCTGCATCAAAATCATGATTGCCAATAGTAGCAGCGTCATAGCCCATTTGCGTCATCAGCTTCATTTCCAATTCGCCGCCATATACATTAAAATAAGGTGTACCTTGAAAAATATCACCCGCGTCTAACAACAACACATGTTCTTGCTCTTGTCGAAATTGCTTGATCAAAGTCGCCCGCCGTGCTGCGCCGCCCAAGCCCTGCAAACGGCTACCATCCATCGGAAATGGCTCGATGCGACTGTGTACGTCGTTGGTATGCAAAATGGTTAGCTTCAAAATTTCTGGTTCAGCAGCTAATGCCTGCAAAGGAAACGAGCCCGCGCCCGCCAACAATGCGCCGGAGCCAAAAGTGTGTATAAAATTTCTGCGGTTCATATGGATTTATCTAGTGTACTAGCCATCTGGTGCGTGGCGATTGTATGTTCTAAATGGTTTGAACACAAAATCCCTACTTTACAAGATCACCAGCTATTTTTATTTAATTCTTCCATCCAATTGTGCATTCAATTGTTTGCCTTGCGCGGTTTGCTTTTTCACGTATTCAATGATGGCATCGCGCATGAGCACGCCCAATTCGTCGCGTTTTTTGTCGATAAGAAAGGAGCAATCATCGCCGCCATTGGCGACATAGTCCGATACGCCAATTTTATAAATTTTACCCGCTTGCAAAGGTTGTCCCTTTATAGTGATGTTCTCTGCCTTGCCATTTTTTATTTCAAAACGCAATTGCTTACTCACCGGAATACCGCCATTTTTTGCTGCGTTGTCTGCGAATTGCCGCACCGTTGCTTCATCCGCATGCACCACTACTAACATATTATCAAAAGGCATCAATTCAAAAATTTTACCGCGCGTCACTTCACCCGCTTGTAAACTTGGAATGCGAATACCGCCATAATTCATACTTGCAAAATCAATTTCTCCTTTATTATAATCGCTCATCTGTTCATAAAAAAGATCCGCCATCCAATTTCCAAGGGTACTTTCAGGTTTATTTTTATCCAAGGTTTTTGCCACTGTACCAATTACCTCATTCATCTCAGCGTCGAGCTTGCTTTTGTAAGGTTCGATCAGCGCCGTCAGGGTCGAATCAGCTGCCACATCCAGCCCACGCGCAGTGGTCGATTGCGGCTCCATCCGATAAGTTTGCGGCTGTATCTGGGCAAGGTGGTTGACTTTGCAAGCTGCAAAAAACGAGACAATGACAAGTATAAAGGTTTGAGCGAGCCTGTTGTTCATGCGTGTTTGTGTTTTTCAAAAGCCATCAAATTTACAAAATTTTGAAAAAAATGGCATCGGTGGCAAGTTTAAATTGCTGTAAATTAAAAATGACAATCTCGAATACCGCTTGATTTTCATTTATTTACAATCCAAAAACAGTTCAATTGCAGCATATTTTCAGACAAACTCCAAACTTGTTTTATCTTTACGACCTAATCCAAATTTGAAATGTCGATGTTAAAATTTGCGCTTTTGCCTCACATTTCAAATTGTAAATCTCACAGCTGAATTATGATGCAACAGGCAACTAAACAAACTATTCTTGATCTTGCCAAATGGGAAGCAATTTTTGAGCAACAGGCAGCGGCTTATAAAAGTGCAGACCCCTACCCTTTCGCGCAGTTTGACAATTTTCTGGAAGAATGGGCAGCCCACAAGGCAATGGAATCGTTTCCAAAAGTAAAAGACGAGGGTTGGATTCATTACGTGCATGTGAATGAAAAGAAGCATGGTTTGAATAAAATGGACTTGATTCCTTCTTTTTTGCAAGAGGTCATTCGGGAATTGAATAGCCCAAGGTTTGTAGCAGCATTGAGTCAATTGACGGGTATTCCTAATTTAAAACCCGATATTACGTTGGAAGGAGGTGGTTTGCATCAAAGCCAGCGCAATGGTTTTCTCAATATCCACGCGGATTTTACGGTGCATCCGCACAAGCGCAACTGGCGTCGGCGCGTCAATGTACTGATTTATTTGAATGAAGGCTGGCAACCGGAATACAAAGGCGATTTGGAATTGTGGACGCGCGACATGAAGGCGTGCCGCCAAAAAATAAGCCCTGTTTTTAACCGAATGGTGGCATTCAACACTGATGAAGACTCTTTTCACGGCTTGCCCGAACCCATCCAATGCCCGGAGGGGATGACCCGCAAATCTATTGCGTTGTATTATTTTACCGAAGAAAAAGAGGTGCCGAAAAAACGCGCAACCAATTATCAGGCTCGTCCTGGCGATGGGATAAAAACGGCGTTCATTTGGCTCGACAAACAAGCCATTGCAGTTTATAATAAAATCAAGGGCTGGTTGGGTATTAATGATGACTTTGTGAGCAAAGTGCTTAATTTTTTGAATGGAAAAAAGAAGTAGTAACTGCTGCGCGATACTTGCTATGGGATACTGTGGATGTTCGCTGCGCGATACTACTACCAATTAGCGATCAAAAGTATCAACAGCATCCATAGAAACAACAGTATCCAAGTATCAAAAGCATCCATAGAAACAACAGCATCAACCGAACCATGTCTAAAAGCTTAAAATACACGCTGCTATTCGCACTCCTTGGTGCCTTATTTTTCATTCCATTTTTGGGAGGCGTGCATTTGTTTGATTGGGATGAAGTAAATTTTGCAGAAATCAGTAGGGAGATGTTGATTACCAAGGACTTCCTGCGGGTGTACGTCAATTTTGATCCTTTTTGGGAAAAGCCACCTTTTTTCTTTTGGTTGCAAGCCTTAGGGATGAGCGTGTTTGGCGTAGGCGAGTTTGCCGCGCGACTGCCAAATGCCATATGCGGCATCATAACGCTGGTGATTTTATATAATATGGGCAAAAAACTATATAACAATCGCTTCGGTATTATTTGGGCAGGCGCCTATTTTGGATCGGTATTGCCATTTTTATATTTTAAATCGGGGATTATTGATCCTTGGTTTAATTTATTTATCTTTCTAGGATTGTATTTTTTCATACTAGCCTATTGGAAACGAGAAGCTTGGAAAAATATTTACCTCGCTAAAAACCAATGGATTTATCTGCTGCTCGGCGGTTTTTTCATTGGCATGGGCATTCTGACGAAAGGTCCGGTCGCGTTTTTGATTGCTGCTTTAACGATGGGCGTGTATTGGATTTATCAGCGTTTTCGTTTTTATGTAAATGTTCCTCAATTTTTATTTTACACACTCATAGCGGTGGCTATTGCATCCATTTGGTATGCGCTGTTTTTTATCGACCAATTTGATGAATTTAATAAATACCAGTATCGTTTATTTAGTACCCCTGATGCCGGGCACAAAGGTTTTCCGGGTTATCATTTTGCAGTTGTGTTGGTTGGCTGTTTTCCAGCTTCTATATTTTTGGTTCGTTCCTTTTTCAAAATGGAAGGCGAAACTTATCTTCATCAACAGGATTTTAAAATCTGGATGAAAATGCTTTTTTGGGTGGTTTTGATTTTATTTACCATTGTAAAATCCAAAATTGTGCATTATTCTTCTATGAGCTACTTTCCCTTGACTTTTTTGGCGGCGTTGGTCGTGCAGCATATTTTAGATAAAAAACTAAGTTTCAATGGTTGGCTTAAAGCTGGGCTTTGGATCATCGGTGGATTGTATTTGATTGCTGTGATTGCCTTGCCGTTTGCGGGTTTGAATATTGAAATGCTCGAACCGCTTTTTGCAAAAGACCCCTTTGCGCGTGCCAACCTCGAAGCACAAGTAGATTGGACGGCTTGGTATGTATTTTTACCCGCTGTTATTGTGCTGCTTACTTTGGCTTATGCCACTTATCATATTTCCCGAAACCGCGCTGAGCGAGGATTCCGAATATTGTTTGGCGGAACAGCACTGTTTGTGATGGCAATTTTGATTGCTTTCATCGGCAGAATTGAAATGTATTCGCAAAATGCGGCGGTAGCGTTTTTTGCCGACAAAGCAGATGAAGATTGCTATTTGGCAACATATGGCTATAAATCATATGTACAACTCTTTTATGGTCAACCTAAAAAGAAGGGTGATGCTTGTTTTCAAGATAGCGAATGTATGAATCGTTTATTATACGAACCGCTTCAAAAACCGGCGTATATTGCTACGAAAATCCACAAAGCCAAAGAATTAGAAGGAATTCCTGGTTTGCAGGAAATCGGACGGAAAAATGGGTTTGTATTTTATAAACGTAACGCCGAATAATATTCGGCGCTACAGGAAGCCATTCCGAATGGCTTCCACGTCTTCCACCGTTTTGGAAATCAATTCTCCCAGCACGCGGCTGCCGTTTTGTGTCACCACCACATTGTCTTCAATGCGAATGCCTCCAAAATCACGATATTCATTTACTTTATCATAATTGATAAAATCTTTAAATTTTCCTTCACTTTGCCACAAATCTATGAGTTGAGGTATAAAATAAATGCCCGGTTCCACCGTCAAAGTAAAGCCCGGATGTAACGTTCGCGCCAAACGCAAGGATTTCAAGCCAAATTGTTTACTCCGTTCCATGCCTTCTTCATAGCCGACATAATTTTCACCCAAATCCTCCATATCATGCACGTCCAAGCCCAGCATATGCCCTAAACCATGCACAAAGAAAAGCGCATGAGCACCTTGTGCAACTGCCTCCTGCACATCACCTTTCATCAAACCCAATGTTTTTAAACCTTCAGCAATCACGCTAGCAACTTCCAGATGCACATCCAGGTAACGCACACCCGGTTTTACCAATTCAATACCTTTCAATTCTGCTTGTAATACCAAATTATAAATATCTTTCTGCTTAGTAGTGAAGGCTTTATCAACTGGAGAGGTACGTGTAATATCGCCGCAATAATGCCGGGCAGTGGCTGCGCCAAAATCGCCCAGCAACAATTGTCCGCTTTGTAACACATTGCCATAGAAATGATTATGCAAAGTTTGTCCGTTGATGGTCAGAATCGTTGAGTACGCAGGATAGCCTCCGTGCGAAATCGCAATGCCTTCAAGTACGCCCCGCAGTTCCACCTCCTTCATGCCTGCTTCGGAGCGCTGCATCACGGTGCGGTGCATGATTTTAGTAATATTAACAGCTTTTTCTATTTCCTGCACTTCTTCCGTACTTTTGATAGAACGTTGATTTACAACAGCTTTTATTAAATCAACCGAAGCGCGATCTTGCAATTCGCCGATTGGAATGTCCAGCCACTGACTCAGTTTAATGCTATTCTCTGCACGATAAGGCGGCAAAAAATGAATGGGACGCCCCGATGACCGAGTTGCCTGGAGTTGCGCCTCTATTTTATGATATGGCAAGGTTTGGTGAACGCCTACGTTAGAAGCCAGTTCAGCAATAGTGGGCTGTGCCCCCATCCATACGATGTAATCAATGGACAATTCGTCGCCGAAAATGGTCGTTGTGCCTTCGTCCAGGTCAATAAGTGCAGCCAAATGATGCAATTCTAACCCAAAATAGTACAAAAAAGTGCTATCCTGGCGAAAGGGGTACGCATTGTCCAAATAATTCATCGGGCTGTCTTCATTGCCAAGCAAAAGAATGACACCAGATTGCAAATTTTGTTGTAATTGCTGACGACGTTGAATGTAAGTTTCGGTGCTAAACATATTCTGAAAGTTGAAATTTTGAAGGATTGACAAGTTATGAATGACAGGTGAAAATACAAATTTGTAGCATATTTTTATTGATAAAACCAAGTACACTTTTAAATCGTCAAAAAGGAGCGAATCCGTATCTTCGCGACATGACGCATGCTGACATTTTAAAAACATTGAAACAAAAGCAATACCGACCAATTTATTTTTTACATGGTCCGGAGGCGTATTTTATTGATGCAATTAGCAATTACATTGAGGATGAGGTACTTACAGAAACAGAAAAAGCATTTAACCTGACTGTTTTGTACGGTAAAGAGGCGAATCATCTGGCAGTGGTGGACAGTGCGCGGCGCTACCCGGTGATGGCGGAGCGGCAAGTGGTGATCGTGAAAGAAGCACAGGAAATGAAGTCGCTGGCGGACTTGCAAAGTTATGTCGAAAAGCCTTTGGATTCAACCATTCTGGTGATTTGCCACAAGCATAAAAATTATAATCTGAATTCAAAATTTGGCAAATTGCTCAAAGAAAAAGCTTTGGTGTTTGAAGCCAAAGAATTGTACGACAATCAGGTGCCCGATTGGATTAAAGATTATTTAAAAGATAAAAACCTGAAAATCAATGCCAATGCAGCTAATTTGATTGCAGAGTACCTCGGTACGGAGTTGTCAAAAATTGCCAATGAACTGGATAAGCTCGCGCTCAATCTGCCGCCAAGTACGGAAGTAAATGAAAAACAGGTGGAGGAAAATATTGGCATTAGCAAAGATTATAATGTTTTTGAACTGCAAAAAGCGCTCGGCACGCGCGATGTGCTGAAAGCCAACCGTATTGTCCAATATTTTGCGGCGAATCCGCGAAAAAATCCACTGCCCATAGTTATCGGATCTTTATATAATTTTTTCAGCAAAATTTACATGCTGCATTATGTGCGCAATCTGCCGGAAAAAGAAATGCTAGAGGCGCTGCAACTGCGTTCGGCGTATTTTTTAAAAGATTACCGCGCCGCGCTGCCGCATTTTCCATTACACAAAACTACGGAAGTTATTCACTTTTTGAAAGAATATGATTTAAAATCAAAAGGCGTGGATTACATCAGCACCGGCAAGGAAGAAGGAGAACTGCTGAAGGAACTGGTGTGGCGAATACTGCATTGATGGTCGGAATCAGGATTTTAGAATTTTCAGGATTGATGCTCATCCTTTTATACTGCAAATCCTGATTCCAACAAATTTTTATTTGGCTGATGCCATTTTAGCATCTTTTACAAATTTCAACGACACCGAATTCATACAATAACGCAGCCCAGTTGGCTTGGGTCCATCGTCAAAAACGTGCCCCAAGTGCCCACGGCAACGCGCGCATTCTACTTCATCACGCACCATGCCGTAGCTCGTGTCGGTGCCTACCAGCACATGACTTTCGCGAATGGGCTGCCAAAAGCTGGGCCAGCCGGTGCCCGATTCAAATTTTGTATCCGAGTCAAACAAAGGCAATCCACAAGCGCCGCACACGTAAACGCCTTTTTCATGGTTGTCCCAATATTCACCGGTAAAGGCGCGTTCCGTACCATCTTTGCGCAACACATAAAATGCTTCGGCAGACAGTTCTTTTTTCCATTCATCATTCGATTTTTCAATTGGTTGCACCGGTTTTCCATCTAAAGAGAGCAATATCCCTTTTTTATCCATACTTTTAGGCGCAGCCGTTTGCGGTTTTTGTGCATTATTACAAGCCATAAAACTAAACATGGCAAGAATTAACAACGCGATTTGAATATTCTTCATTGTTTTAATTTTTTGTACAAAATTGAGGATTTCTTTACAAACGAAGTGTAGCTACGGCAACAGTTACGAAGATTTTGTGTCGGTTGGTTCTTTTCCTGGACGTTAATGTTTTTAACAAAAATTACTATTGTGATACAATTAATAAAAATTCAAGCGCATTAAATCAATATTTTAATAAAATTGCATCAAGTTTTGAACTTAGCATTACCTTCTTCTGCGAATGCGCGGATGGTTCCATTCTTCTTTTTGTGCAAATTCTACAATGTTGCGAATAAACGTCATTATAGACAAAAAAACCAGGTATCCCAAGGTTAAAACAAAAAATATCCATCGATACGAGCCCGCTTGGTTAATGGGCAAGGATGAAAATAAATAAGCAATTAAGCCGGAGGCAAGCGTCAAGCCCATAAAACTGTAAATGCTGCGCCCCCAGTATCGGCTCATACTTTTGGCAGAGAGGGAAAATACACTGTTGACCATTGCAAAAAACAGCATAAACGCTGCCGCCGTCATCCAGGGGAAGCGATTTGACACCTCCATCAGGTGCGTCCATTGTATGAGTTTTCCACTCAAAGTCACTAACAATCCTGCCCCCAAACAAAGCAAAGCCTGGTAGATCGGGTCAAATGTTTTATCAAAAACGGAATTCTGTGAAGTGCTCATTGCTTTATATTTGAATCCATGTCAACATCGCTCACATTCAAAGGTAACTAAAAAAACAGGGTTTTGTTGTAAAAATAGTAGAAAAGTTAATGAATGATAGGCGCGTCAGTACCCTTGCATCCATCAACCTTTCATGTGCTACTAAGCAATTTCAGGCGTATCAATCAGCGCCAGCGCGGCTTCGATTTCCTGCTGGGTGATTTCGTGCTTTTGCAAATTGCCGGAAAGGTAGTTTTCATAAGAGGATAGGTCAAAATTGCCATGCCCGCAGAGGTGAATCAGGATTACCTCCGATTTACCTTCGAGCTTACAACGATTGGCTTCCTGAATGGCAGTTGCAATGGCGTGATTGGTCTCCGGTGCCGGAATGATGCCTTCTGCTTTTGCAAATAGCACCCCTGCCTGGAAACATTCGAGCTGATCGTGTGCGCGCGCTTCGATGAGTTTATCTTTTAATAATTGGCTGACAATAGCGCCTGCGCCATGATACCGCAAGCCACCAGCGTGAATGGGCGCGGGTACGAATTTGTGTCCCAAAGTGTACATCGGCAGCAAAGGCGTCATGCCAACGGCATCGCCAAAATCATACCGAAATACGCCTTTAGTAAGTTTAGGACAAGAAGATGGCTCCGCCGCAATGCAACGGATGTTTTTGCCTTCGTCAAAATTGAGCCTTAAAAACGGAAAGCTGATGCCCGCAAAATTAGAACCGCCTCCAAACGGCGCAACCACGATATCCGGCAACTCCCCGGCTTTTTCCATTTGTACAATGGCTTCCTGACCAATCACGGTTTGGTGCATCAGTACATGATTCAGCACACTGCCCAGGGCATACTTAGTGTTGTCATCCATAGCGGCGCGTTCTACTGCCTCAGAAATAGCGATCCCCAAGCTGCCCGGAGAATTCGGGTCTTCTGCCAAAATCTGCCGCCCTGCATTGGTATGATCCGTTGGCGAGGCATACACTTTTGCACCCCAGGTATTCATCAAAGTTTTCCGATAAGGTTTTTGCTGGTAGCTTATTTTCACCATATATACTTCACATTCAATGTCAAACAAATTACAAGCAAAACTCAAGGCACTTCCCCACTGCCCTGCCCCGGTCTCCGTGGTGATGCGCTTCACGCCTTCTTTCATATTGTAATAAGCTTGCGGCACAGCAGTATTCGGCTTGTGCGAGCCGGAAGGACTCACGCCTTCGTATTTGTAATAAATCCGAGCGGGCGTGTCCAGTGCTTTTTCCAGATTATAGGCGCGATACAACGGCGTTGGTCGCCACAAAGTATAAACATCCACGATTTCCGCTGGAATGTCCACCCATTTCTCGGTGCTTACCTCTTGCTTGATCAATTCCATTGGGAAAAGCGGTGCCAGCGCATCCGGTCCTATAGGTTCCTTTGTGCCAGAATGCAAAGGTGGCAAGGGTTTATTGGGCATATCATGTAAAATATTGTACCAACGTGTGGGTACTTCCTTTTCGGTGAGCAAAAATTTGCGGTTGCGACTTGTACTGCCCTCGGATAAATTTAGGTTAAACATAGAAAAATATTTTTATGGGTTAAACAGGTATTTGATTGAATGAAATTTGGATAAACTGGCGAGCAAGTTGCAAAAAAATTGGCATATGATATAACCCACGATTGTCAAAAAAATCTATTCTTATCATTTTGTAACAATACGCTAACTTTTACGCACCTTTGCCGTATTGATGGTATAAACCCAAATAACTTATGAACGCACAGTTTTTCGCAGCTGGCAGAGACGACATTGACGCGATTTTGGTGTTGCAACAGGAATTCTACAGTATTGAAAACCAAAAAGATACAATTAAAGAGGTACTCCGCACTTTAATTGACAATGCCAACTTTGGTAAGATTTGGCTGATTATGATAAATGGTAAATTATCTGGCTATGTAATTATTACACTTGGATTTAGTTTTGAATTAAAAGGGAAAACGGCACTTTTGGAAGAACTGTACCTTCAATCGGAATACCGCAACCATGGCATTGAAGAAAAAGCGATTAATTTTCTTGCAGTTCAATGTAAATCAATGGGTGTCAAAGCTATACACTTACAAGTAAATGTCAATAATACCAACAATTTTTTACTTTATCAAAAGTATGGATTTCAGGATAGCCTGCGCATGCTGATGTATCTTGGGTTGTAAAAGGATCGAACTGATCCGGATAAAAAATGAATTCTTACACAATTCCAAATAAAATTTGTCAATCCTGGTTTATCTTTAGGCAAAAACTAGATTGACATGAAGCGATTTTACCTAACACCTATTTTCCTATTCCTTTCTATGGTGCTGCTGGCACAAAGCAAATACGACGTGCTCATTATCAACGGAAAAATTATTGATGGCACGGGCAACCCTTGGTACATTGGCGATGTAGGCATTCGCAAAGGAAAAATTACCGGCATTGGCGACCTTTCGGGTAGCAAAGCAAAACACGTGATTGATGCCAAAGGACAAGTGGTAGCGCCCGGATTCATTGACGTGCACGCACATGTAGAGGGCAGTATTGTGTCCAATTCTACGGCGGATAATTTTTTATATGATGGCGTTACTACGCTGGTGACCGGCAATTGCGGCAATTCAGAATTAAATTTAAAAGAATTTTTTAATACGATAGAAAAAAATGGCACTTCGTTGAATGTCGCCTCTCTTTTTGGTCATAATACGGTTCGTTCTAAAGTGATGGACACCGAAAATCGAGCGCCCTCCGCTCAAGAATTAAAGCAAATGCAAGCGCTTGTGGAACAGGCAATGAAAGATGGCGCTGTCGGACTTTCAACTGGTTTGATATACGTACCAGGCACATTTGCAGGCACTTATGAGATTGTAGAGCTAGCAAAAATTGCGGCACAGTACAACGGGGTGTATGCTTCTCACATTCGCAACGAGGATAGCCATGTGCTCGACGCCATTGAAGAAGCGGTGACAGTGGGGCGAGAAGCCAAGATGCCCGTGGAAATTTCGCATTTTAAAATCAGCGGTAAAAATGAGTGGGGCAAATCGGTCGGTATGATTGATAAAGTGCTGGAATACAGGCACGCAGGCATTGATGTCACGGTCGATCAGTATCCATATACGGCAAGCTCCACTACACTGGCAATTCTGCTGCCAACGTGGGCACTGGCAGGCGATTCATTAAAAATTCGTTTGGAAAATCCTGAAACTAAGTCGAAAATTATAAAAGAGATGAAGGAAATGTTGGCGGAGACAGGTTTTGGTTCGTATGAGTACGCTGTTGTGGCAAATTGCACTTTCAAACCTGAATACAACGGCATGAGTATCTCCTCCATTAACACCATGAAAAAAGGCTCCAACAGCGCCAACCGTATAGATGATGAAATCGAAACTATTTTGGAATTGATGACGCCTGGACCGCGGGTGCAAATGATTTATCATAAAATGGGCGAAGCGGATGTACAACGCATCATGCAATTTCCTTATGCGATGGTCGCTTCCGATGCTGGTATTCCTGCGTTTGGGCGTGGTGCGCCGCACCCGCGTGCGTATGGCACGAATGCACGTGTGCTGGGACATTATGTTCGCGAAGAAAAAGTTATTACATTGGAAGATGCCGTTCGCAAAATGACTTCATTGCCTGCTCGACGCTTTAATTTCGCAGATCGTGGCTTGTTGATGCCAGGTATGGCGGCGGATATTGTGATATTTGATCCGAATAAAATTATAGACAAAGCCACTTTTGATAAATCACACGCCTATGCTGAAGGCATGGATTATGTATTGGTAAATGGTGCTCCTGTTATTGAAAATGGCGAACATAATGGCAAAAAACCAGGTAAACCATTGAAAGCCAGTGGAAAACGAAAAGCAAGTAAACAAGATATGCCTAGACCATAGCAAATAAAAAACGGAATGCTGGAAATGGAGTACCAACTTTTCCATTTTTAGCATTCCACTATTCTATTAAAAATGAAGGCATTTTATACTATTTTATTACTACTATTATCCAACGCGTTTATGACCTTGGCGTGGTACGGGCACTTGAAATTCAAAGATATGGAGTGGTCTAAAAACCTTGGTTTATTTAGTATCATTATCATAAGTTGGGGTATTGCTTTTTTTGAATATTGCCTGCAAGTACCTGCCAATCGGATTGGTTCAAAGTTATACGGCGGTCCATTTAGTTTGTTAGAATTAAAAGTGATGCAAGAAGTGATTACTTTATTTATCTTTTTGGTATTTTCCACTATTGTATTTAAAAATGAATCCTTCCGTTGGAATCACGCCATTGGGTTGATTTTCATTGTGTTAGCCGTTTATTTTATTTTTAAAAAGTGAATACGAATGTAATAGCTTTATCAAATTTTAAAAATTTGGCAAATCTTTAAATATTACAACCAATTTAAAAGTTTCAAGAAAACATTACATCTGCACATCATGCCACGATATAAACTCACCCTCGAATACGACGGCAGCCGCTACGCCGGTTGGCAATTGCAAAAAGGCGAAAAAAGCATTCAGGGCGAATGCATGGACGCCTGCCGCAAGGTTTTTGAAACGGATCAATTTGAATTTTATGGCGCAGGGCGCACCGATGCTGGCGTACACGCGCTGGGGCAGGTGGCGCACCTGGATGTAAAAACCTCCCTGAAACCAGAAATTATTCAGCTGCGCATCAACGACCAGTTGCCACATGATATTAATATTTTGAAAGTAGAGCGAGTGCGTGAGTCATTTCATGCGCGACATGATGCCATTGCCAGAAGTTACGTATATCAAATTTCTACCCGACGTAATGCGTTCGGGAAAAAGCACTTGTGGTGGATCAAAGACCAACTCGATGTGCCACGCATGCAAAAAGCAACTGCATTATTTGTTGGCATGAAAAACTATCAATCTTTTACATCGGAAAAAGCGGAAACCGAATCTAAACTCGTGGAAGTGCAGCATTTACAATTGCATCAAAAAGATGATTTGCTCGTGTTGCACATAGTCGGTTCTCATTTTTTGTGGAAAATGGTGCGGCGCGTCACGGGCACGTTGGTTGAATTGGGTCGCGGCAATATTGACGAAAGAAAAATTAAAAATTATTTGAATGAATTACACAATGATCCTGCGCGTTTTACAGCACCTCCTTCGGGTTTGTTTTTAGAACGGGTTTATTATCCGGGTGAATCGGTCGATTTCAAGGTGTTCCGCACCCTTTTTTAGGAAGAAAGTTTACTCCTTGTCAACATTTCCTGCTGCTATTGCTGTTTCTCAACAAAAAAGTTGACAAAAATCTTCTAATATTAACTAAATGTTAATTGAATATTAACTAAAAGTTAAGTATATTTGTTTTTCCTACTAAGGTACAACTCCTACACACAAGCGTGCCAGGAGTAGAAAACGATAGTTAGGTGGTCTCCTGCCCCGTTATTTGACAGGAAAAAATTGGCTTTATCCCCTGACCCTTGGGTTGGGGTGCGAGCAGTTTGATTTTTTATGGTTTCACCGAAAAAATTAAAGCCAATGAAATGGACTACCTTTTTGTACATTTTAGTACTAGAGTGCAGCATTGCCCAAAGCAACGTGGCTTATTTAAAAGCCCTTGCCCCCCCTTCTCCGTTTACGGTTTATACGCCTTTTGATGCGATTACTTCCCAATTGGACATTGTGAATGGAATGCCTTATGTGTATGCGCAGCATGATGGCAAAGACGGGCGTTTTTTGCTCGATACCGGAGCGCCGATGCTTGTTCTGAACAGTTCAAAAATTACTGGAAAAGAAAGCATTCCTGCTGCAAATTTTTCCAGCAGTTTTAATTTAAGTGCCACCAAAGTAAAAAAATTTCAGTGGGCAAGTGTAGAACGTAAGCACTTGCAAGCATTGGTTTTGGAGATCGATCATCTGGAAGAATCGACCGGTTCGAAGTTAGAAGGCATCATCGGATACGATATATTAAAAGATTTTGAGCTATTTATTGATTATCCCAATGAGCAAGTATTGCTGTTACATCCCAGCGAGAACTCCTTACATAAAGCAGCCAAGCCAATGGCTACATTGGATATTGAATTGCAAGATCATTTACCTGTTATCACGGTGCAAATCGGTAGCAAAACGCTTCGTTTTGGCTTGGATACAGGAGCGGGTGTGAACTTAATTGACAAAGATTGTAAAACTGCGCTGCCGCTTGAATTCTTTACCATTTTGGGCGTTGAAGAAATTCGAGCCATCAACCAGACATCCAGTCAGGTAGAAGCGGCTTTGGTAAATAACGTGCATATCGCTGATTTGCCATTTGATAACATGAAGTATCTTTTAACAGAATTCTCTGATTTACAAAGTAAAACGAATTTAAAAATCGATGGGTTGATGGGTTTTCCTTTTTTTGAAAGAGTGAAATGTTCCATTGACTATCCGAATAAGAAACTGCACATCTGGTCTATTCTGCCATAAAAACTTAATCAAGATTTAACACGTCGTGTTCAACCAATCATTTATTTATCTTTTCTAACAAGAGTGATCGGGGAGAAATAAAAACTCCCCTTTTATTCCCTTCTTATTTTTGTAACAAGTGTACGAACACTTGTTCAAGTGTTTATTTTACAAACTTTTATGAAGCGCTAAATACTGGCAAAACCTACTCATTAACATAGAATTAACATGTCTTTAATTTTCAGTTTATACACCAGCCGTAATCTTGCATCAAATTTTGCCAACCAAAACCATTTCATTATGAACTTTAGAATCTACAGTCTTCTATTGCTCATTGTAACGATGGCTACTGGTATGCTGGCACAAACAACGGTGACAGTCACCGATGCCAGCTTGCAAGGAGGTCAAACGTACAATTGGACAAAAAACAATGTTTATTTACTCGACGGCTATGTCTATCTCGAAGAGGGAGGCGTGCTGAACATTGAAGCGGGTACAGTAATCAAGGGTAAGATAGATCCTGCCAATGATGATCTCACCTCTGCTTTAATTATTACTAAAGGTGCGAAAATTTTTGCGGAAGGAACCGCCAACAATCCGATTATTTTTACCAGCGAAGCGGATGATTTAACTACTACGACTGATATTACATCGAATGACAATCAGTTGTGGGGTGGTCTGTTGATCCTCGGTAATGCACCTATCGGAGAAGATGGTGGTACGGATGCAATTGAAGGAGTTCCTTCCAATGAAACTCGTGTGAGCTATGGCGGCACGAACCCAACAGATACGTCTGGTGTATTAAAGTATATCTCCATCCGCCATGGTGGTTCTGTTTTAGCCGGTGACAATGAAATCAACGGTTTGACCCTGGGCGGCGTTGGTAGCGGTACTGAAATTGACTACATCGAAGTGTTTGCTAACAAAGATGACGGTATTGAAATTTTCGGTGGCACGGTGAATCTGAAGCACGCGGTGGTTTCTTTTGCCGGTGATGATGCTTTCGACTTCGATGAAAGCTGGGCTGGTACCATCCAGTTTGCTTTTGGTCTGGTGGGTACTACCAACGGCGTAGGCGAACACTTGTTTGAATATGATGGTTCGGAAGCGGCTAACCGTCAACCGAAAACCATCGGTAAAATCTACAACGGTACATTCATCGGTGGTGGCGTTGGTGGCACCAACACCGCTTCTCGTGGCTTGCGCTTGCGCGAAGATGCGGCTGCTCAGTTCTGGAATTGTATCTGGACGGATGTGACCGACTATATGTTCCGCATTGAAGGGACTTCCATCGACCGTATGGCTGCTGGCGAATCTGCTTTCGCTGCCAACATCATCAATGGTTATGCTACTTTGAATCGTGATAACGTGGCTGCACTGACGACTGCTTTGGGCTTGAACAACAACCAGATTGATGTGAATCCTCAGTTGGCTGGCATCTCTCGCACGCCAAATCAAATGCTCGACCCTCGTCCTAATGCAGGCTCTCCGGCTTTGACTGGCGCTTTGTTTGCAGCAGGTGACAATGTGGAGCAAGTGTCTTATCGCGGTGCTTTCAGTAACACGCGTAACTGGGCAGAAAAATGGACTGCTTTGGATCAGTACGGCTACTTCGGTGATAAAGTGACCATCCCGGTGGAAGTCATCACGGATGAATCGGTTGAAGCTGGCGATACTTTAATTTTGACCGCTGACCGCGAGTGGATTTTGGACGGTTATGTGTTTGTAGAAGAAAATGCTTGTATCGTAATTGAACCAGGTACAGTAGTTAAAGGTCGCGTGGTGCCTACCACCGGCGATCAGGCTTCTGCTCTTATCATCACCCGCGATGGTTGCATCAAGGCGGAAGGTACATTGAATAACCCGATTATCTTCACCAGCGAAGCCGATGATTTGAATTCTTCAACCGATTTGACGGCTGCTGACAACCAGTTGTGGGGGGGTGTTATCATCCTGGGCGATGCACCAATCGGTGAAGATGGTGGTACGGATGTAATTGAAGGTATTCCTTCGGATGAACCTCGTATTGCTTATGGTGGCAATGAACCTGCTGATAACT
>CAZFBN010000052.1:0-13745 GCA_964517145.1 uncultured Saprospiraceae bacterium | reverse complement strand
TCAATGGCTATGCTACTTTGAACCGGGGCAATGTTCCTGCACTGACCACTGCTTTAGGCTTGAACAACAACCAGATTGATGTGAATCCTCAGTTGGCTAGCATCTCTCGCACGCCAAATCAAATGCTCGACCCTCGTCCTAATGCAGGCTCTCCGGCTTTGACTGGCGCTTTGTTTGCAGCAGGTGACAATGTGGAGCAAGTGTCTTATCGCGGTGCTTTCAGTAACACGCGTAACTGGGCAGAAAAATGGACTGCTTTGGATCAGTATGGCTACTTTGGTGATAAAGTGACTATTCCGGTGGAAGTCATCACGGATGAATCGGTTGAAGCAGGCGATACTTTAATTTTGACCGCTGACCGTGAGTGGATTTTGGATGGTTATGTATTTGTAGAAGAAAATGCTTGTATCGTAATCGAACCAGGTACAGTAGTAAAAGGTCGCGTGGTACCTACCACCGGCGATCAGGCTTCTGCCCTCATCATCACCCGCGATGGTTGCATCAAGGCGGAAGGTACTGCACAGGCTCCAATCATCTTCACCAGCGAAACGGATGATTTGAATTCTTCAACTGATTTGACGGCTGCTGACAACCAGTTGTGGGGTGGTGTTATCATCCTGGGTGATGCGCCTATCGGTGAAGATGGTGGTACGGATGTGATTGAAGGCATTCCTTCGGATGAACCTCGTATTGCTTATGGTGGCAATGAACCTGCTGATAACTCCGGTATTATGACTTATGTTTCCATCCGTCACGGTGGTGCCGTACTCGGTGGTGACAATGAAATCAATGGTCTGAGCTTGGGTGGTGTTGGTAACGGTACTGAAATTGACTACATCGAAGTGTTTGCTAACAAAGATGACGGTATCGAATTCTTCGGTGGTACAGTAAATGTGAAGCACGCGGTGGTTTCTTTTGCTGGTGATGATGCTTTCGACTTCGATGAAAGCTGGGCTGGTACCATCCAGTTTGCTTTTGGTCTGGTGGGTACTACCAACGGCGTAGGCGAACACTTGTTTGAATATGATGGTTCGGAAGCGGCTAACCGTCAACCGAAAACCATCGGTAAAATCTACAACGGTACATTCATCGGTGGTGGCGTTGGTGGCACCAACACCGCTTCTCGTGGCTTGCGCTTGCGCGAAGATGCGGCTGCTCAGTTCTGGAATTGTATCTGGACGGATGTGACCGACTATATGTTCCGCATTGAAGGGACTTCCATCGACCGTATGGCTGCTGGTGAATCGGCTTTCGCTGCCAACATCATCAATGGCTATGCTACTTTGAACCGGGGCAATGTTCCTGCACTGACCACTGCTTTGGGCTTGAACAACAACCAGATTGATGTTAATCCTCAGTTGGCTGGTATTTCCAGAACTCCAACTGGTGGACTTGACCCACGTCCTAACGCCAGCTCTCCAGCTTTGAACGGCGCGTTGTTTGCACCAAGTGACAATGTGGAGCAAGTAACTTATCGCGGTGCTTTCAGCAATTCAGAAAACTGGGCATTGAACTGGACTGCAATGGATGAATATGGTTATTTCGGTGATTTGGTAATCATTTCAAGTGTTGACTACGCCGAAAATGAATCTGGTTTGAAATTGGGTACACCCTATCCAAACCCAGCTACGGCAGACATTATCAATGTTGACTTCACCTTGCCAGGTACTTCTGATATAACCATGCAAGTGTATGATTTTACTGGAAAACTGATGAGCACTTCTTTATTTGACAATCAGTTGGAAGGTAAAAATACAGTGACATTGAGCATCGCTACTTTACAAACCGGTATGTATGTAGTGGCATTGCAATCAGATTTTGGAACAGTCACTCGTAAATTTATAGTAGAAAATCGCAAGTAAAAAGATAAATAAAACTAATTTTGAGCTGCCCTTCTGCGAAGGGCAGCTTTTTGTATTGAACTAAATGCCTTTAATATGATAAAACAAATACCATTCGCTTTGATATGTTTTTTATTATTCCCAATGCTATTGGTAGCACAGGGAACAATAAGCGGTACAATAATTGATGAAAAAACAGCTGAACCACTCATATTTGTTAATATAATCATTGAGGGTACTTCTACCGGTGTTCAAACTGATTTAGAAGGAAAGTATCAATTCTCAGTAGAGCCAGGAGTATATGTGCTTGTAGCAAGTTATATAGGTTATCAAGATAGAAAAATAGATAGCGTCATAGTGAAAAATAATGAAGTAACTTATCTGGATATTGCACTTTCCGACCAGGCTCAACAGTTAGCAGAAGTAGTGGTAACTGCGAAAGCTATTGAACGCTCTGAGAACGCTTTATTGCTTTTGCAAAAAAAATCAGATAAAATTCAGGATGGTATCTCTTCTCAGGAAATGAGCCGTTATTCACTGGGTAGTGCCGCCAATGCCATGACGAAAGTAACCGGTGCTACCGTATCTGGAGGCAAGTATATCTACATTAGAGGTCTAGGCGACCGTTATTCTCTTACTCAGTTGAATGGCTTAGTCATTCCTAGCTCCGACCCTTATCGAAATGGTGCACAATTGGACTTGATTCCGACGAATCTGCTCGAAAACATCATCACAGCCAAAACTTTTACCCCTGACCAGCCAGGTACCTTCACAGGTGGTAATGTGGACATTAAAACTAAAAGTTTCCCAGAATTATTTTCACTCACGTTCTCAGTATCTGCCGGTTACAATAATCAAAACAACCTGCGAGATGACTTTTTGACACACGAAGGCGGTGATACGGATTACTGGGGCTTTGATGATGGTGCCAGAACGCGTCCATCTATCTTAGACGACCCTAAAGTGACTGCCGTGTTAAATACCCAAACGCCACTCATCGCTCGCTTGAATCTGCAAGGAAGAGGCCAAGAGGTAGCAACGCTCGCAGACCAAGCGATTAAATCGTTGGATAATAGATTTGATCCGACGACTAAAAACTCGTCGCTCGATCATGGCTATTCCGTTTCTCTTGGCAATCAATTTAAATTGTTGGGCAAGCCGCTCGGTCTGATTCTATCAGCGTCTTATCAACAGAATTATCAAAATCTGCCCGATTATCAGCGCGCTAACTGGCAATTGCGCAACACCTCTCAGACCACTTTGGATAATTTAGGCGACTTTGACGAAACGATCAGCACCGAAAATCCAACTTTAAATGGTTTGGCTGGTTTATCTTACAAATTTAGTCCAACCCAAAGTGTTTCGTTTAATTTAATTTATAATCACAGCGCAGATAAGACTAGCCGCCGTATTTTTGGAGAACGCCCGGATAACATTACTGCTCCCGACTTCCTCGAGGGCAGACAATTGACGTTCAGCGAAAGAGCATTAACTGCTTATCAGTTAGGTGGAGAGCATGTTTTTTCAAAACTCAACGAAGCAAAAATTGAATGGAAAGTGAGCCTCTCCGAGTCGTCTTTAGATGAACCCAATACGCGCTTCTTTGAAAATCAATATAATTCTGATTTCGATGATTACTCCATTCCTGCGTCAAACTTGCAAAGACCGTTTTACTTTTTCCGCGAGTTGGACGATACTCAAATGGATTACAAACTCGACGTGGAAATTCCTTTTTCAAAGACCAAAGGAAATAAATTCAAATTTGGCGGTATGATTACCCAAAAAGAGCGTGACTTCTCGGAATTCCGCTACCAAATTGAAGAACACGTAGGTTTTACAGATGAATTTGAAAATCCAAATCAATATTTAGCAGAAGATAACTTAGGCATTGTCAGTTCAGAAGGCGGAAGATATATCCTTGCTAACTATCTCGTAAACAGCACTTTACCTGAAAACAGCTACACTGGTACAGATGATGTGACAGCCTTTTACGGTATGGTCACCGTGGGCATCGGTTCTCGCCTCAAAACCATTGCGGGTGCTCGGGTCGAGAAAACTGATATTTTTGTACAAAGTGAAAAAGAAGGAGTAGCGCCGGGTGAAATTGATGAATCCAATATTTTACCTTCTGTAAGTTTAATTTATTCACTTACAGAAAATATGAACCTGCGTGCAGCATATACGCAAACACTTGCACGTCCTAATATGCGCGAGGTTGCTCCTTTCGTAGCTTACGACCCTTTAACTAAAGAATTCTTCTTTGGTAATCCTGATCTAGACAAAACGGACATCCAAAATATGGATTTGCGTTGGGAATGGTTTACGAAACCGGGCGAAATCGTTGCACTAAGCGCTTATTACAAAAGTTTTGATAATCCTATTAACCTCCGCTATCGCCGTGCCCCACAGCCGGAGTTGGAGTACATTAATGTAAATAGTGCATACTTATATGGATTGGAACTGGAATTGCGCAAGGACCTGGATTTTATTGCGCCCTTCCTCCGCAATTTTAAATTTGCTACGAACTTCTCGCTTATCGAGTCAGAAATGGACGTAGATGTGCAGCCAGGTCTGGAAGAATTAGAACCCGATTCTCGACCATTTGAAGGGCAATCTCCTTTTATTGTCAATGCGGCTCTGATTTATGCTAACCCAGACAATGGCATTGATGCAACGCTGTCCCTGAATACATTAGGAGATCGCCTCAGCCGTATCGGACAGGAAGGTACGCCTGACCAGTATGATAGAGGACGTTCTCAGTTGGATTTTACCTTCATTAAAAAATTCAACAATGTAAACCTCAAGTTTACTGCACAAAATATTCTGAATGATCCATTTGTACTTTCTTCTGATTATTTCGGACAGGAGTACATTTACTACCGCTACAAGCGCGGTGTGTTCCTGAATTTTGGTATTTCGTACACAATTAGATAAGTTTCTATTAATTCGATAAGTAATAGCCTGCGGTATAATATCGTAGGCTATTTTTTTGAAGTCGGAATTGGAAAATCGGAATCCTATTACAAAACATTCACTTCCGGTGATAAACGAATGCCAAATTTTGCCTCCACTGAATCGGCAATATCCATCGCCAACTGCCAGATTTCCTCACCTTTGGCATTGCCGTAATTGACCAAAACCAGCGCTTGTTTGTTATAACAACCTGCATCGCCGCGCCGCGTGCCTTTCCAGCCGCATTGTTCAATGAGCCAGCCTGCGGGTACTTTAATTCTCTCATTTTCACCGGGAAAAGCGGGCATATTCGGAAATTGTTCTTTCAAAACATGATACTTTGTTTGTAATATCTCTGGATTTTTAAAAAAACTACCGGCATTGCCAATTTTAACAGGATCGGGTAATTTGCTGCTGCGAATTGTAATAACGGCATCACTTACATCATGAATCGTCGGATTGGTGATATTTTTTGCTAATAAAACTTCCTGAATAGCGCCATAGGAGGTATTTATGATATGATTTTGCGTAGTTAATTTGTAATAAACACGTGTAATAATGAATTGATTTTTTAATATTTTTTTAAAAATACTTTCGCGGTACCCAAACTGGCAAGCCGATTTGTCAAATAGATGAATGTTGCCGGTAGCTCGTTCCATCGCTTCCAATTGATAAAAAACGTCTTTGATTTCCACGCCATACGCCCCGATATTTTGCATCGGCGAAGCGCCCACTGTGCCCGGAATCAGCGAGAGATTCTCTAAGCCACCAAAGTCTTGCGACAAAGTCCATAACACGGTTTCGTGCCAGTTTTCACCGGCACCGATTTTTACAATTACTTGATTGTCAGTTTTTTCTACAATTTCTTTTCCAAGAATATTATTTTTAATAACCAATCCGTCGAAGTCTTGAGTGAGCAAAATATTGCTGCCCCCGCCAAGGATGAAAATAGGATGGATATTTGATTGCAGGGCTTCTCGAAGTTCGCTTTCCGAATGAATTGTTACAAAATATTGAGCTTTTGCATCAATGCCGAATGTGTTGAACGATTGAAGGGACTGATTTTCCAGGATTTGCATACAAGCGATTTTGAAGCGCAAACTTACAACAGCCAATTGGAGCGACCAAACTAAAGTTTGGTGGACGACAGGCAGCCTCAAGGCTGCACTACCATTTCAATTCCCCACAAGCCTTTTTTTATTGGTAACACGACCGTGTCGCCTCGTTCCGCATTTGGAAAAAGGGATTCTTGGGTATGAATGTTGAGTAATTCCTGCTCTTTGTAAAAAAAAGTGATGTAAAAATTCGTTTGCGCCGATTCACCCGAAGATGCGCCAAAGCGACTGGAATAGCGGGCGGACTCCTCCACAAATTCTACCGGCACTTCTTGTACAGCGTGAAAACTCAACAGCCGATTGCTCCAGCTCGCCAACAAGGGACATACGATGACGGCAAGCACGATGCTGACCGCATAAGCCCGAATACGCCCCACTGCTTCCGTTTCTTTTTTCTGAAATTGGAATCCGATCAAAATTCCTACCATCAAACCAATGACAGCGGCGATGCTCAGCAGGCGACCCGCGTGTAACACTCGATTCCAATGCTGCATTTCTAGTGCATACAAAAACGGCAAAGTAATAAATGCCAGCACAAAAGCAATGATTTGCCATTTCTGGCTCATGCGTGATTGTTTATAAACGATGGATAATTTTTACTTTTTTATTGATCTTCAAACAATTACAAAAATATTAATTTTTAGATATTTCATGCCGATTCAAATTGCAATTTTGCCAATGCATTGTACACCCCGTCCTCCAGCACCGACAATGCTTCGTGTGTGCCTTGCTCCACAATTTGTCCATTTTCCAGCACATAAATGCAATCCACATCCCGAATCGTTGCCAAACGATGCGCAATGATAATCGAAGTACGATTTTCCATCAAGCGATTCAAGGCTTCCTGCACGAGCTTTTCCGATTCGGCGTCGAGGGAAGAAGTCGCTTCATCCAGCAACAAAATAGCAGGGTCTTTCAGAATAGCCCGTGCGATGGCAATGCGTTGGCGCTGCCCGCCCGACAGCTTCACGCCGCGTTCGCCCACAATGGTATCCAATCCATCGGGAAACGAGCGAATAAAGTCCCAGGCATTGGCTTGTTGTGCTGCCTCAATTACTTCTTGTTCCGTCGCATCCGGCTTGCCATATAAAATATTTTCCCGAATGGTTCCGCCAAATAGAATCACTTCCTGTGGTACAATGGCAATATTCTGACGATACTTCGACAAATCGTAGGCATAAATCGATTGCCCATCCACTAAAATCTCGCCGTTATCTACTTTATAAAATTGCAGCAACAACTGCACAATCGTAGATTTTCCGGCACCACTCGCGCCTACCAGGGCTACTTTTTGTCCAGCTTTAATGGTTAAATCAATTCCTTTCAGCACCTCCACATCTTTGCGAGTAGGATAGCTAAAGCGCACATTCCGGTATTCAATATTTCCCTGAAAACGCTCGTGCGGCTCCAGTTTTATGCTCAAAGATTCCACTTCGCCGGGGCGATCCAAAATCTCCTGAATGCGCTCTGTTGCACCCAAGGCGCTTACCAATTCCGTGTACAAGCTACCCAGTCCGCCAATTGCGCCGCCGATAAAAGCGGTGTATAAAATGAACGAGAACAAATCTCCGACTTCCATTTCGCCACTTGCCACCAGCATGGCTCCCTGCCATAAAATAAAGAAAATGGCTCCAAAAAGGACAGTAATGATGAATATGAAGAACAAGCCGCGAATTTGGGCGAATTTGAGGGAAATTTGCACCACTTTGTCAATGGATTTGCCGTAGCGCAGCACTTCGTACCATTCGTTTGTGAAAGATTTTACAACCGTAAAAGATTGCAACGTTTCTTCAACAATTACATTGGTACTGGCTAACTCATCCTGCCTTTTTTTGGAAATTTGACGAATGTACCTGCCAAACACCATAGCAATGACCACCACCACCGGAAACGTGAGCAACATGATGTAAGACAACTTGGGTGTCAGCCAGGCGATAATCGCTACACCGGCTATCAATGTGACCATCTGCCGAATGAATTCTGCCAAAGTGACCGAAAAAGCTGCCTGCAATTTCTCAACGTCCGAGGTAATGCGGCTGGTCAACTCCCCTACCCTGCGTTGCTCAAAAAAGGGCACATCCTGTGTTATCAAGCTCTGGTACAATGCTTTACGTACATCTGCCATGCCTTTTTCGCTTACACGGGCAAATAAAATAGTTCTGAAAAAAGAAAAAACGCCTTGCACCACCAGAAGTACCAGAAACAGTAAACCAAACTGCTGCAACGTCAAATCAATTTTCGGTTCGCTCCCATTCGCCACATTTGCCATTTCGCCGGCAGCACCAGGAAAAATCATGACCACTAAACTGGAAACGGTCAGCAGCACCAGCCCAAAGATGAAAGACCATTTGTAGGGGCGAATAAAACGAAAAATACGAGCGGCTTTTGCCAATCGTTCACGGGTGATTTTCATCTTTTCCGTTTCGACTTCGGAGCCGCGCCTACGCATTGCCATATTTACATTTTTACAAAAATAAAAACAATTGCAATTGATAACTAGTGAGTAACACTGTTAATACCCAATTGGTTAGAAAAAATGATTTTTTAATGTAAAAATTAATTCGCTAAAAAAATTGAATATGAGTGCATTATGTTAAAATAAACTGACATGTCAGATGCGTTTGTATATTTGTTCTTGATTTTTGAGTACAGTCATTTGAATATTATTTTTTCAAAAGTAAACACGCAGTGTAGCGCCAATATTTTTTCAAATTAACCGTCTAATTTACAAACAGTTACACTTAACTAAAACATTGGCATTGCCTAGTTAACATCAAACTAAGAATTATCAACTATTTGACTATCAACTAGAAAACCATCGATTTTCAACTATTGACGCTTCAACTGCCAAACGATTTAAAATAGCTGTATTCAAAGCAACTACACCTTATTTCCCAGAAACATTAAAATTGCTCACAACCCATGAAAAAAGTATTGATTACCCTTACGGCAACATGCTGCTTTTCGATTTTATTACACGCCCAACCTGTTGATATTGGCATTAACCTTGGCGTAATGGCGTACAATGGAGATTTAGCTCCAGATAGCCCGTTCGATATGGTGCAACAAATTCGCCCATCTTTTGGCATTTTTGGACGAACCAGTTTTAGCCAAAAACTATCCGCCAAGCTTATGATCAATTTTGGTAAAGTAGATGGCGACGATTCGCGCAGCCCTTATCCAGAGCGCGGTTTAAATTTTGAATCCAAAATTCAAGAACTCACGCTCACCGGCGAACTGCATCCGTTTCGCGTCCGCCATACGGAATCGAGTTTTACTTATCCTTATCTGTTTGCAGGAGTCGGGCTTTATCATTTCAACCCCACTACTCAAGTGGGCGACAGTGTCAGGGTGGCGTTGCAGCCGCTTGGCACGGAGGGTCAGGGGCTTCCTGGCTATGGCGAAAAATATGCCCGCACTCAAGTCAACGTACCTTTTGGGCTAGGCATTCGCTTCATTTTCAATGATCGTTTTTCGGTGAGTCTGGAGGCAGGCGCTCGTTACTTGCTGACGGACTATCTGGACGATGTAAGCGCAACCATTGTTAACCACAAGGAATTGTTCGAAGGCAATGGACCGCTGGCAGCTCAGTTGAGCAATCCAAGAATTACTGCCAATGAACCTTTGGATCAAACTTATCGGCGCGGCAGTGCCTATAAAGACTGGTACTATCAATTGGGTATTTTGGTTTCTTATAACTTCGGCGACGCTTTGCGCAAGGCTTTTCGCGACCCGGTACCCTGCTTTAGCAAATGGTAAATATAAAAAGCCAGCTCTTGATAATAAAAACACAGTGTTTGTACGTTGAATAAAAGTGCTTTAACGGCACTTATAGATTTTTTCATAATCTCACAACTATTCAATTGCACTTCTTATGAGAAAATGGATAATCCTTGTGAACATTTGCCTGGCTGGATATTTTGCATTCGCTCAAGGTACAGAGCTTGGCATTTTAGTGGGCGGCTCAGTGTATAGCGGTGATTTGTCGCCCATGGAATTTGGTATTTACACCAAAGATGTCCGATTAGCAGGCGGTATTTTTGGGCGTTTCCCCATCGGTGAAAACGTTCGCTTGCGCATCGGCATCACAGCAGGAAGGCTCAGCAGCGCAGAGAAAGATACGGTCAGAGCAATTCCACGTCCAAGTTTTCAATCTTCCTTAGCAGAGGCATCGCTCATTGGAGAATTTTACCCACTACCAGGCGGCGTTGTACAGCCTTATGTATTTGGAGGAGTAGCAGCATTTCGCTTCAATCCACAAGCGGGATTCGACGGCGGCTGGATAGACTTACAACCGCTGGGCACTGAAGGACAAGGGCTGGAAAATTACCCCGCACCTTACAAACTCACTCAAGTCAGTCTTCCATTTGGAGCAGGCGTTAAATTTGTTTTTAATGAAACCTGGGCGTTAGGCGTAGAGTTTGGCTGGCGCAAAACCTTCACCGACCATATCGATGACATCAGCTACAATGAAGTAACCTATCGCGATGTTTATGAAGGCAATGGCACTTTGGCTGCCTTTTACAGCAATCCTGTTGCAACAGGACTCGAAACAGACATCCCTCCCTACCGGCGCGGCGGCAAGCACCTCGACTGGTACCATGTAGGCGGTGTTACACTATCCTATTTTTTAAACAGCGGCGGTGGCGGTGGCAATTGGGGCGGTGGTCGCCGTGGTGGCAAAGGCATTGGCTGCCCAACGAATTTTTAACACAGATTTTTCAAGATATGTAATAATCCTATTAGCCGAGTATTTCTTACGCGAAATACTCGGCTACTTTTTTATATTTGTATGGTCAATAATATTCCTCAAGATGGTTTTACTCACCCTTGTGCAATCGTCAAACCCTCATACACAATCTCCAACGTCTCCACCGCTACTTCGTTCCCCTCGCTTTTTAAATCCGTGCTTGTAATCTTAGTCGGAAACGCACGCTGCAAAGTCCAGGTCATCGTTGCATCTCCATTTTCATCCAACAACTCAATCGTCACCGTTTCCTGTTGGATCGTATTCATTTTAATCTGATTGTACCAATCCCAAAAATCATGGTCCTTTTTAAACACCCCCTTCTTCATTGTTACGCTACTAAACTTCTTGATACCCGGCATTTTCATAGTAGAAAACGTAGGACTATCCTGGTGCCGATACTCAATGACTTGCGGCTCCGCCTCTAAGCCCGACACTCCCTGAAAAGCAACCTCCGTCGGAAAACTACCAAACCGCACCCGAAAGTAAAACTTCGGCAGGAACCATATAGTATGCTGTTTTGATCCGTCATCCACCATGATGTACTGTTTTTTGTGCAAGATACATGGTTTAGGAAGCAAATGCGAATGATTCGATAAATACTTCGCTCGTTGTAGTCCGTGAATGAGTATTGATTAATTTTTTAACAAAATGGAAGAAAGTACCAATGAACCATTATATAGAGCCTAAGGCTAAATAGGATGTTTTAATTTTTAAACCCTTCTTTATAGCCTTTCACGAAACTTTCATACTTATCATTAGCTACTTTTTCAAATTTTTTTATTCCACTTTTAAGATTTCTGATCCCCCTTAAACTTTTATCTAAATCACCTATCTCTTTTCCTAAACTCCAGTAAAAACTTTGCTTTTCATTTTTGTTATATAATATTCTTAATAATGTATTTATTACATTAACATCTTCATCTATTTGTAAATAGTATATCAAACAATTTTTCTGAAAACTAATATTTTCATGTTTTTCAATATAGTTTTGAAAATTTATATGTGTTATTCCAAATTTTGAAAGATTTTTTTCATTGTAAAAATCCTCTAAAGAAATATAATTTTTAATAGCATTTCCGAAATCACTTTGTTGTATTTCTCTCTCTATATATGTCTTTTTAAATTGATATAAATAAGCATCGTAATATTCTGTTTTTAAGGCATTTACTTCTTTTAAATCAAAATTGCATTTCAATTTTTTCAAATTTATTTTTAAAGCATAATCTAAATAATTAACTGCTGAAATATAGTCAATTATTTCAATGCTCTTTTTAGCTAAGGTGACATTGTTATTCAAGATTATTAAGTTATTCTTACAATTTTCTGATTCAATAAAATTTTTAATTTGAGATAATTCTTTTGAAATATCTTCCGGAACTTCGTATCTATTATCTTCAACAAATTCATCAATATAAGTCAAAGTTAAATTAATATTATTAAGTAATGTAGAATCAAAACTTTCATTTCGGTTATTATGAATAATCAATTTTGATGCTGTTAACTTTGCTTTTATATGATCGTATACACTTTGATTAATATTGGAATCTATTTTCTTTAGTTGTATTAGAGGTATATTATTTATTTCTTTTTTCATGGTATAATAAATATCAATTGCATCTTTTTCAAATAACGAAATTTCAATTTCCTTAATTAAATCAGGTAAGAAACTTTTAATTTTATTTTGAACAATATCTTGTTTTTCATTCCCAAGCCACTCTTGATTAATTTTAATATAATTTAGTAAATTAATAAAGTTCTTAAAAGTTTTAATGTACTGTTTTTCAGATATTTGTTTTTCAATATCAAAAAACTGTTTACTAAATTCGGATTCATATAAGGATTCTTTTTCTTGTTTGATTATTGATTCTTTATCACTCAGCCATTTTATATTCGCTTTGTAAAACATTTCAACTGAATCTAATGCTTTTGCAGCTTTTGTTAAATCATTTTGTTTTATTAAAATTTTAAAATTTAAAATTTTTTGATTAAAAATACCAGTGTAAGCTTCTTTATAATTATTGTTTATTTCTACTATATTAAATTCTACCAAAGGATTAATCTCTTGAATTTTTATACATAGATCTAATTTTTTTATGGCATCTTCATATTTTTCTCCATTATTGTTTTTTTCGGCATAAATCAGAGATTTCTTATATAAATCTCTATGTAAACTATTAAAATTTACAGAATTGTTATATCTTATAGCAAATTTCTTTTCATTTTCTTTAAATTCCCTTAGTGTGTGGAATGCTAACTCTAAATTATTATTTTCAAAGTATTTTTTTGCTTGAATAATGCATTCTTCAAACAAATTTTGAAATGCAAAATCTAATTTTTCTGGATTATTAATTTCATTTTGATAAGTATTTAAGTATTGTTGAGCTTTTCCCAAGGAATTAAAGTTATGTTGAGCTATCAGCCATATAAATTCATTTGTACGCCTGTCCTTTATTTTAACAAACAAATTTTCACAATCAACATTGAGTGCATCTATATTTTTTCCGCATATGGCTTTTGCTTTATAATACCATTCTTTAATTGCTATCTCTCCTTTTGTTTTATCGCCTTGGCTCTCATAATATTTGAATACTTGTTTATATAGTTGAATAATCTGACTTCGTGTTTTAGCAAGAGGTTGTGAGTTTAGGGCTAAATCCAAGTAAGTAATACAATCAGCGTAGTTTTGTTCTTGAAATTCTATTTTAGCTATTTGATGATAAGGGTCTGCGTAATTAATTCCATTTTCATTAGCCTTTTTTATAGCAGCTTTAAAATAATTAATTTTACTACCATTTGAATAAGATTCCATTCCCTTTTTAAAATATAATTTGTGCCAATTAGCTAATGCGTTATTACATTCCTCTTGTGCTTTATCATATTTTTGTTTTAATAAACTAAAAGTATTTAAATAATTGATTGGATCATTCTCATTTAAATTTAGAGTATAATTAAATTTAGCATTTTTAATATTATTTATTTTAGTAAATATATCTTTTAAGTTATCTCTATTTTCTTCGATTTTATCAGCATCACTAAAGGATACTTTATCTAATTCTGGTGTTAAGTTAATTATCTTATCTTTTGAAT
>CAZFBN010000051.1:0-33085 GCA_964517145.1 uncultured Saprospiraceae bacterium | reverse complement strand
ATCACTTTTTCTTCATATTAAACTTTTTTATTAATTTTAAACAAGTTCATTATAAATATTTATTATTTAAAATTACTTTTTATAAATTGGCTAATGTAACAATTATGTATCTTATGTTAATATTATCTACAAAATTCTTGGCACACTTTGACAACATAACAAAAAAAATGGTGCCAAATTAAAAAAGTAGAAAATACCAGAATCATCTGGTATAGGGAAGATTAAACAGGATTCAAAATACGATTTAGCATTTTTTAATTATTTATTTGTGCTAAAATACGTTTATATTTTCACTTTGTTACGCTTTACTGTTATGTTTGTAAATATTTTTTATTTCACTATATTTTTCTTTGCCCTAATCTTGCATTTAAGGCTATTGTACATTATATTTGTACTTTATTCCAACCCAAACAATGCTTTAAGACTTTAGATTTTAGACCCACGTATCACAAAAACAAATCTTTAAGGTACTTTCCATCAAACAGCAATTACACTCAAACGGTACAGTTCATCATTGGCAATAGTATGACATGCCTCGTAGCCGCTTTATATCGGTAGCATAAATATGCCGGGAGGGAAGCTGCCCCAGCGGGGCTTAACCCAGGTAAAAAGAGCTATTTAGCCCCTATGGGGCAGTGTATAATTGGTTCATCATCATCTACCGATATGTAAGCCCTAATGGGCTAAATTTAAGCTTATGATATTTTAAAAGTTTCCTAAATCGATTCCAATCTTTCGTAATCAACAAATTTTTCACTATACAAATTATTAAACATGGCAACAAAATCTAAATCAGAAGTGGGGCACGCCAAAAATGTGGCAAACCTGGAAGACTTGATTGCAGACTTGAAGGGCTTGGGGCCGGTGTACAATCCACCACGAGCGGAGTTACAGTTAGATAATTTGCAGCGCTTGCATCGGGAAGCGCAGGAAGTGCTTCGCCTGGTGGCGGAAAAGGAAGTGTTGGAGCAGGGCGCTACCAATGAGCGCTCGCAGACGTTTAAGTTGCTGCGCCCGAAGGTCACCAGTATCCTCAACACGATGGTGGCTTGCGGCTTGAGCGAAAAAACCATCGCCGACGCGCGCGCTATTCAGCGCCGCATCAATGGTACACGCGCCGGTAAAAAATCCACGACAAACGAGACGCCCACCACAGCGGTCTCCACCGAAGAAACGGCGCTTGAATCGGAAGGAAATAGCGTCGCTAAGGCGACTAAAACCATCTCTGCGTCCCGCCAATCGTTTGACTTATTGATCGAGCATTTCACCAAATTGCGCTTGCTGCTCCAGCGCGAGCCTTTATATACTCCTAATGAAGAAGAGATGCAGTTGGCGGGCTTAGAACAGTACGAGCAGTACCTTCGTTCTTTAATCAGTAACGCTACGAACGCCGAGTCGGAATCTGCGGCAGCCCGTATGCAGCGCTCCAAAGTACTGTACGATCCCAACAACGGGTTGGTTGCGCTTGCCTTACAGACCAAAAGTTATATAAAAGCTTTATTTGGCAGTACAAGCCCACAGTATCGGCGTATTAGCAAGTTGAGTTTTCGTTTTATCAAATAAATCCGGTCAATAAGCAACTGCAATGACTGCACAGGCGACTGCAATAACTGCACGGAAGGCTGCACCCACTGCATAAGCGACTGCAACGACTGCACGGTGGACTACACCCACTGCATAGATGACTGCGATGACTGCACAAGCGACTGTAACGACTGCACAGAAGGCTGCACCCACTGTATAGACGACTGTAATGACTGCATAAGCAAATGCAATGACTGCACGGAAGACTGCACCCACTGCATAGACGACTGCGATGACTGCATAAGCGACTACAACGACTGCACGGTAGACTGCGATAAAAAGAAAGCCAATAATACGATATAAAAGTAAATGTGCTTGGGAATGAACTTGTGCTGCTGCGCCTTTTTGAGGGACTCGATAAAAAACAAAAAGCCGCGCTGAAAGGATTCAGCGCGGCTCCGTTCTATATTTTGCTAATAATAATTAGCTTTTCACTTCTTCGTATTCTACATCGGTTACATCGTCGCCGACTTTATCAGAACCAGTTGCTCCATTTGCACCATCCATTGGATTAGCGCCTGCTTCCTGGGTTGCCTGATACATTTCCTGGCTGGCAGCTTGCCAAGCATTGTTCAAAGCTTCTGTTGCTTTGTCGATACGATCCAGGTCTTGCGACTGGTGCGCTGCTTTCAGATCAGCTAAAGCGGATTCGATCACACTGCGCTTTTCCGCAGGAATTTTATCGCCGTATTCTTTCAACTGTTTTTCCGTCTGGAATGCCAGTGTGTCTGCCATATTGAGTTTTTCAGCGCGCTCGCGAGCCTGACGGTCAGTATCGGCGTTTGCTGCGGCTTCTGCCTTCATCTTTTCGACTTCTTCTTTCGACAAACCGGTAGAAGCTTCGATGCGAATCTTTTGCTCTTTGCCCGTGCCTTTATCTTTCGCAGATACATTCAAAATACCGTTTGCGTCAATGTCGAATACCACTTCGATTTGAGGTACTCCGCGCGGTGCTGGTGGAATCCCATCCAATATAAAGCGACCTACCGAGCGGTTATCTTTTGCCATGGTGCGCTCACCTTGCAGAATGTGGATTTCTACCGAAGGTTGATTGTCAGATGCGGTGGAGTAAACTTTTGATTTCTTGGTTGGAATCGTGGTATTGGATTCTATCACCACGTCATATACACCACCCATTGTCTCAATACCCATTGACAGCGGTGTAACGTCGAGCAGCAGTACATCTTGCACATCTCCACTCAATACCCCACCCTGAATGGCAGCACCTACGGCTACTACTTCGTCGGGGTTTACACCTTTGTTTGGTTTTTTGCCAAAAAACTCTTCAACAGCTTGCTGAATTTTTGGAATACGCGTAGAACCACCCACCAAAATGATTTCATCAATTTTATCCTTGGTCAATCCCGCGTCTTTTAATGCCAAACGACATGGCTCTAAGGACCTCGCTACAAGCGTATCAATGAGTTGCTCGAATTTGGAGCGTGACAATTTCATCACTAAGTGCTTCGGCACGCCGTCAACAGCAGTGATGTATGGTAAGTTGATTTCCGTTTCGCTGGAAGAAGACAATTCAATCTTCGCTTTTTCCGCTGCGTCTTTCAAACGCTGGAGTGCCATTGGGTCTTTGCGCAGATCAATATTTTCTTGCTGTTTGAAGGTATCTGCTAGCCAATCAATAATCACCTGGTCGAAGTCATCACCCCCCAAGTGCGTATCGCCATTAGTAGATTTCACTTCAAATACGCCATCACCCAATTCCAAAATGGAAATATCGAAAGTACCACCGCCCAAGTCATACACCGCGATGGTCATATCTTTATGACGCTTGTCCAAACCATAAGCCAAAGCGGCTGCAGTTGGCTCGTTGATAATACGACGAATGTTCAAGCCCGCAATTTCGCCAGCTTCTTTGGTAGCTTGGCGCTGTGAGTCATTAAAGTAAGCGGGTACAGTTACCACTGCTTCTTTTACTTCCTGACCGAGGAAATCTTCTGCTACTTTCTTCATTTTTTGAAGAATCATTGCTGAAATTTCCTGCGGCGTATAAAGGCGTCCTTCAATGTCCACCCGCACTGTATCATTGTCACCTCGAGCCACCTGATAAGGCACCCGACTTGCTTCCGTTGTCACTTCATTGTAACGGCGCCCCATAAAACGCTTGATAGAAAAAACGGTACGCCTAGGGTTGGTAATCGCCTGTCGCTTCGCAGGGTCGCCAATTTTGCGCTCCCCATTGTCCATAAAGCCCACCACAGAAGGCGTTGTGCGTCTGCCTTCGTCGTTTGCAATTACCACCGGCTCATTACCTTCCATCACCGCCACGCAAGAGTTCGTTGTACCTAAATCTATCCCGATAATTTTGCCCATGATTATTTTTTAGTTTTGTTGGTCTTGAGAATTTTTGTTACGGTTTTTAATCAACAATATTTGTACCAAGCAAGCATATTTTCGTCAAATTGTCATTTTTTGATGTAAAAATAGGGATTCAAGTAGCCAACTGACAGGTGAGGTGACAAAAAGGCAGATAGATTAATATTAGGAAAGAAAGAGGATGAGTATATCGTGCTGTATTCCAGTGTTCCAACTTTCCAAAATTCCAGTATTTCCATTTTCCAGAATTCCAATTTTTCCATCTTTTCTCCTCCTTTTACGTTGTATCCTAGATAAAGAAGCGAGCAAAAAACATGATAAAGTACCTCACCAAAGAAGCCGAAGTGCTACAAGAACGCGCTGAACCTGAGCATGCTTGCTGGATTTGCATTTTACCCGATTTTACAGGTAATGATTTGTTGCAGTGGGCACACCAGTTCCGCATTCCTGGCAGCTACCTCACCGATATGTTGGATCCCGAAAAACTTCCACGCTATGAAGTGCATGAAGACGTAACTTTCCTGCTCCTGCGCACGCCCGTGCTGGTGGAGGCGACCGACGAGGAAGACCCCATTTACAAAACCGCGCCGATTGTGGTGATTCTCAAACCCGATTTTATCATCACTGCTTGCGCTTTTGACAGTCCTGTGCTTCAAGCATTTTTAGAAGATCGGATCGAGGGTTTCGACCTCAGCGACAATAAATTATTCGTCCTCCAATTGCTAGAGCAAAATGTACTTTATTACCTCGACTGCCTGCGGCAACTCGATGCCCACCGCAATACCCTTGAAACCCAACTTTTTGATTCCAGGCAAACCTGCGAACTCCAGCGCCTGCTGGGTATTGACAAAAGTTTGATTTATTTTGTAAATTCTTTGAGTGCCAATGGAAATTTGAAAAAGAAAATCTGGAAAAACGATCTCTTACAAATCCGCGAGGATAAAATACGGAGCAATCAGTTTGAAGACATTCGGCTCGACAATGACCAAGCGCTCGAGACCGCCAACATGTACAGCAACATCCTCAATGGCATCATGGAAACCTACGGCACCATTATTTCCACCAATCTCAATGTCACCATCGGGCGACTCACCATCATCACCATCATACTCATGGTGCCCACGCTCGTAGCGAGTTTTTATGGTATGAATGTCAGCCTGCCATTTGAAAAAAATCCTTACGCATTTGCGGGCATCGTTGTCGTTGCGGTGTTGCTCGCACTTTCTTTAACCTGGTACTACCGTCGGCAGCGGCTATTCTGAAGGGAAAACCTAGAAATGTTTTAGATTTCATTCAATAATTGTATCATTTTTCTTATTTGTGAGAACAAAAATTGGTAAGTCATTCGGGCGTTCAAGTCTCATTCGAAGACGCTGACAGAACTTGCTTGGACGTGTTCTAAATGTTCCCTGCCCGACAGTTAATTTGTGTATTTAATTTCTAAATTTGCAGCTGTACGAAAGCTGATGTTTGACATGACGATACTCGACGGTAAATTCCTTGCCAAAAATATTAAAACCGAACTCGCTGATGAAGTGAGTCGGATACACGCTGCCGGTCAAAGAAGCCCGCATTTGGCGGCGGTGCTCGTCGGCGAAGACCCTGCCAGCCAGGTGTATGTGCGCAACAAGGTGAAATCCTGCGAAGAAGTTGGTTTTTTATCTACGTTGATCCGAAAGCCTGCGACCACCACGGAGGCGGAACTCCTGGAAATTGTGGAAATGTTGAACAACGATGCGGAGATTGATGGATTTATTGTGCAGCTGCCGCTACCGCGCCACATCAACGAAGAAAAAATCACTTTGGCAATTGATCCACGCAAAGATGTGGATGGTTTTCACCCGGTCAATATCGGTCGCATGGCGCAAGGGCTGCCTGCGTACTTGCCGGCTACGCCGTTTGGCATTGTAGAAATGCTGCGCCGATATGATATTCCGACCGATGGCAAAGAAGTGGTAGTGGTGGGTCGCAGCAATATTGTGGGCACACCGATCAGTATTTTGCTATCGCGCAAAGCCAATCCTGGCAACGCTACGGTGACGATGTGCCATAGCCGCACCAAAAATTTGGCAGCGCATACAACCAGAGCGGACATTCTCATCGTAGCTATTGGAAGTGCGGATATGATTACGGGCGACATGGTAAAAGATGGCGTGGTGGTGATTGATGTGGGTATGAATCGAGTGGAAGATGCTACAAATCCAAAAGGTTTTGTACTCAAAGGCGATGTTCATTTTGAAAGTGTAGCGCCAAAAGCGAGTTTCATTACACCAGTGCCGGGAGGTGTAGGGCAAATGACGGTTGTTTCGTTGTTAATCAATACTTTAAAAGCCAATCAAAAAGCAATTTATCCTTAGTTTTTTAATTCCTTGAATCACTCGGATGTAAAAGAAATAATATAATATTGTTTTTATTGTAATAACCGTAATATTCATGCAAAGGATACTGCGGGTTTAATTACTTTTTTTAATAATGTAGTAAAAAATTTAAAAAAAATCATCAATCATTTAACATTATGACCTGTAGGGAAGGAAACCAACTGATGATCCGGCAAATTACGGGGTTGCTGGACACGCTCAACAATCAGCTTTACGCGCAGCCGCTTGATGTGTTCAATGGCTCTTCGATTGGTCAGCATTTTCGACATATCCTCGATTTTTATCTTTGTCTCATCCAAGGGGTTCAGGAAGGCAGGGTGGATTATGCCCGCCGCGACCGCAATCCATTGGCAGAAACGGATGTGCTTTTCACAAAAGATGTTTTTTTTGAAGTAGCGAAAAAAATGGAGGCGTTTTCTGAAGAGCAGGCGATTCAGGTGCTGGGCGATTTTTCTGACAAAGAGACCGTTCGCCCTTCATTGGCTTCTTCCATCGGTCGCGAATTGATGTATGCCTATGACCATGCAGTGCATCATTTGGCGATTATCAAAATTGGAATTGCTACCGCCGCACCTGGTTTGTCAGTTGATCACACGATAGGAGTCGCACCTTCGACTATCAAGCATCGCAATCAGGTCGAAGTTATAAATTCTTAACTGTTTTTAATAAAACTAAAAAAAAGAAAGAATAACGGATATTTTCAAACATCCATTATTCCCTTTTTATCATAAAAATATAATAATTCCTACTTTATTTAAAAACCCGCTTTCAAATAACTCCAGCCCATTTTTTGTTTCGTGGCTAATTCCAAAGCGCCGGAGCGGACGAAATTGGCTTCCGGGACAATATCTTCTTTTTTTACGTTGCGTTCTTTAAGCGAAAACTCACACGCTACAAAGCCCACGCCTTTGGCAGCATTCATTTTAATTTGCTCTTTTATGGTGCTGCGATCATTGACAAGCATATACAAACCCGGTCCATGACATACGATCTCAATTTGAGTATTCGGCGCAACCGACTGAATGTTATTGAGTTGCTTCATGAGCGAGCGGTGCGCCACGGTGTCTTGCGTCACCATTTGAATAACAATTTTATTATCAAAATACCCTTCATCGGAAAGCGTCTGATGCGTTTGGGCGTTGACAACTTGAAAAGCGGACATAATAAATGTAATAAAAATCAGGTTTTTCATTTTACTATTTTTATAATATTTTATGTAAACTGATAAGCTACCCCCGATACTTGAGTCAATAAAGTTTGGGGCGCGTCCAGAATTTTAGCAGCTAAAGGCGGCGTAGGCGTCACCGGCGAATTGGCAGCCAGATAGTCTCGCATCACCGAGTGCAGCGTGTAAGGTGTGTTTTGGGCGTCCTTCACGTTGCGAATGCGGCAGAGCATATCCATCGGGTCGCCCTCGCGCTCGCAGGCGCAGATGCTGTAGGTTTTATCCAATTCCAGTGGTTTGTCACCGATTTCTACCGATTGTATGCGTTTGCCTTTTTCTGCAAAAGCATTAAAAGACATTTCCATGCCTTTGAATTTGATCAGCCAGCCGCCAAAACGCTGCGAAGCTTCTTTTGCAAAAACATTATTTAGCTCATTTTCCAGCCAATTCATAAGCTGTTGTCCGGTCACTTTAGCAGTCCGAACGGTGCTATCCACCGGCAACATATCATAAATATATCCATTTGTAATCGGAATATTTCCAGTATGATCGGGGGTCGTGCGTGGCGGACAAAAACGAAATCCATTCGACAAAACTACATCAATTTCCGGGAGTTTCCACTTCAATGCGCTTAGAACGAGCGTATCAATTGGATTTTCCACTACAAAATAACGATATAATGGAATGGTACTATAGCCGACCACTTTGTAAATATCTTCCGAGAAGGGTTCTTCGCTATCTGCTATCAGCGCGCTCACTGTTTTATCCGCTTTATACTCATCGGCATTGATTTCTATCAAAGCATATTCATCTGCTATCACTTTGCCATTTTGAATAGTCAATTCCAGTTTTCCGACAAATGAGCCAAACGCGCCGGGTTCCACCACTTTTGAGTATTTGCATTGAATGGGCGTACGTACCCGCTCGTGCGTGTCGCCGCCAAGGATGTAATCTACGCCTTCACACGCCGGCAGATTTGCCAGTGCAATTTGCTGTGACAAGCCCAAATGCGCAATAATCATTACATAAGCGCACTGCTCCTGATTGCGCAGCACATCTACATAATGCGCGAGATTTTCCTCCGGCTTAGTGTATATAATACCTTTACTGTAATTAGGCGATTGACGCAATGGCACTAAATGATCGGTATAACCAAGAAAGCCAATCTTTACACCCGCTACCTGCCAGATGTAATAAGGTGGAAAAATCAGTTCTCCTTTTTGATTATCACCCAAATCATGATACATATTCGCACAAACTTTTGGCGCATTCAGCGAGCCGAGCAGGGTTTGCATGGCTTTTTTATAATAAACAACCTCCCAATTGCCCGGTAAATAAAGATCATAACCCAGTTGATTCAGAATGGGCACCATGGCTTTACCCGTCGTTTTAATAGAAAGTTCGCTCCCTTGAAACATATCACCGGTATCAATCACAAACGTATGCGGATTGCGTTTGCGTTCCTTTTTTAAATAAGTAGCAAGATGCGCATAACCACCAGTTTTACGAAATACAGAATGCCCGTTTTCCCAAAAAAGCTCATCGTGCGGGTGAACCTGGCAGTGCACATCGGTCGTTTGTAAAACATTGATTTTAATTGGTTTATCCGTTTGAAAATCATCCTTATTGTTTGACGCTTCGGCAGCAGCAACTATCGGACTGGCACCTACTAGCCCTGCGCTTGCACTCAGTGTGCCCAGTTTTTGTAAGAATCTTCTTCTGCTTTGCTGTGTCATAATATATTTTATTTTTAAAATATTATAAATATTTAGAAATATTCTTTTTGAAATGTGTATTATTATGAAAATAAGAGATTTAGTAAATCTATTTCACTGAAAATTATTTTTTAGCAGTCAATGTTTGTTGAGCTTTTGCTTTCTCTTTCTGAGCCGCTACGATGGGCGGAAAAGGTCCATATTTATGCTGTGCTTCCGAAAAATCATCTGCATACGGACCAAAGGGATGATCTATTGGTTTTTTACTAATATCGGGCCAATCCAGCGGCACTTCTTTATGCGGTCGGCTTTGAGAATTGACATAAGCCGCTACGTCCCAGGCTTCTGTGTCGCTCAGCTGCGGGGCAGTATAGTTGACGCCCAGCGGCATATTATATTTGGCGTATTTGGCAAAATTGCTCAACCGATAGAGCCCGGCGCCATCGTTGTAGCTATTTTTACCCCAAAGCGGCGGATAAGTATATTCATTGCCCGTTAAACTCAGCAGCCCCTGCCCGTCTGGCTGGTGACAACTTTGGCACTTATTTTCATACACCAGTTTTCCTCTGGCAGGGTCGGCGGCGCGGTCGAGGTAAGCCAGTTCTTTCAAGCCCGAGCCTTCCGCTTTTTCCCCTTTTGTCACATTGGTACCTAAAAATTCAATATAGGCTTTGATCGCCTGCATTTCCTTACTCAAGGTATCAAGCCCGCGCCCATTGAGGCTGCGCTCAAAACAATCATTTACACGTTTGTAAATATCTTCCTCCGTGCCACTTCGCGCCCGAAACTTCGGATAAGTGGAAGCAACCGAGCCGTAGTTATTCCCAAAAATTCTGGTGCCTCCATCCAAATGGCAATTCTGGCAGTTCATACCATTGCTGATGGTTTGTACGGAGCCTTTGGGACCCAAGTATTTCGCCGTATGTACAATTAATTCTTTCCCGTACAGCACTTGTGCGCGTTTTTTCTCCTCTTCAATATCAGATATACGAGGCGCTACCCAATAAAACCCGGCTGTTTCTGGTGCGGCAGCTAATGCCACTTGTCGCTCGGCTTGATTAAATTTGGGCAGCGATAAAGTTGTAATAAACTGAGTGATATCATGATTAAAAATGAATACTGCCGGTAGCACAATAGCGCCTACCACCAATACCGATATGGCAGTAACCAGTTTATTTATGACCGATAATAACACCTGCTCAAAAGGGTCATTTAGTTCATTTTTCATACAAACCATTTGTAAATAAATCAATTGGGATATAAGCTGTGCAGCAGCATCAGCATTTTTTATTACCATTCATTTGTGTCGATTCATTTAGTTTAACAAAAAATAATTTAGTTTTCCAGTTGTTTCATACCATTGTTAATCTGACAATACTTATTTTTTTAATCTTATAACATTCAATTAGTTATAAAAAATCAATAGGAGCAGTAATTTTTTATTACTGCTCTTTATTTGCCGAATATAAATAAAACGATAAGTTCACAAAATATAATAAGTGATATTGAAAATTAATGAGGCAATTTTTCCCGCAAATAACCATACACCCAGGTGCCGGCAATGGCACTCAAAAGCGTAACGGCGATGACCAAAGCACCGGTGCCGATTTGTGCAAATAAAGGACCCGGACAAGCGCCGGTGATTGCCCAGCCCAAGCCAAACAGGGTACCGCCAATGATTTGTCCTTTATTGAATTGTTTTGGATGAAATTCAACCTCCTCACCATCAATTGTTTTTATATTAAAACGCTTGATAAGCCATATCGAAATTGCGCCGACTACTACCGCTGTGCCAATAACGCCGTACATGTGGAAGGATTGAAGGCGGAACATCTCCTGAATACGAAACCAAGAAATGATTTCCGCTTTTACAAATACGATGCCAAAAATCAAGCCCACTATGCCATATCTTATATTCGACATCATGGATTCCTGCCGATGGCTGTCGTTTACGCACATGGTGTCTAATGCACGCTTATCATATTCACTTAATGGAATTGAAGTATTTTGCTGAAAATTTAATTTTTCCATTATATTCTAATTTTATAATCCTAATAAAAATGGTACAATCAAATTGGCAGAGATAAATCCGCCCACCATAAAGAAAATTGTCGCAATCAGAGAGGGCAATTGCAGATTGCTCAAACCACTAATCGAATGCCCACTCGTGCAGCCCCCTGCGTAGCGCGAACCAAACCCAACCAAAAAACCACCTACTACGAAGAAAAATAAACCCTTCAGCGTGAACAGGTTATCAAAATTAAACAGCTGAACTGGTACCATATTGGAGCGATCGGTGATGCCGGATTTTGCGAGGTCTTCCGCCAGTTTAGGATGCAATTCCACCCCGCTTGGTGCTTGCAAAAAATAAGCTGCTACAAAAGCCCCTAGTACCAATCCTCCAACAAAGAAAAAATTCCATACTTCTTTTTTCCATTCATACTTAAAGAAAGGAATGTTCGCAGGCAAACAAGCGGCGCAAGCATGCCGCAGGTTGGCAGAGATGCCAAAGTGCTTGTTGCCCAGAATCAACAGCGCCGGAACGGTTAGTCCGACTACTACTCCTGCCACTGACCAATGCCAGGGCGCTCTGATTAAATTCAATATTTCGGACATCATGTTTTGAAATTTTATTTACATGAAAATTTTAGGAAATTGCCTCATTTGTCAATTTTTGCACGTTGCCATGCAGAGAATCCGCCTGCGAGATTATACATTTTATCAAAACCATTACTCGCCATTATATTACATGCCCTGCTGCTACGCCAACCCACCTGACAATACACCAGATAGGTCTTACTCTTGTCCAACTGCTTGATTTTATTGGTAAAATCCTTGCTGTTGTAATCAATCTCAATGGCATTTTTTATTTTACCGACGGCTGTTTCCCGAGGGGTGCGTACATCGAGCACGACCACATTTTCCTGGCTCATTTTTTGTTTAAACTCCGATACCGTTAAATCCTGATAAGTCCCCGCTTTTTGGGCGTAAGTAGATTGTACCCCAAATGAAAGCAGCAGAGTAATGAGTATTAGTTTTAGTTTTATTACCATCATAGTTATTATTTCAAGGATGATTAAAATATGTTATAGCTTCAAGTACCGTTATTTACTAAAAAATAGTATTCAGCCCAATGCCCAGCCAATTGCCACGATGAATCGCGCCAACGCCACTTTGAGTAAAATACTGATTGACAGTAGAGCCGTCGCCTGCCGCACCCGCGTCGCCCTCCCGAAAGGTGTAATGCAGCATGAGTTTAAGATTTTTGCGATCCAGATACCAATTGATGCCTACATCATAAGTCGTTTCACTACCAGAAGAAGCATTTAAAAGCTTTGCATCAGCTTGTCCTTCGGCGTTTTTCGCTCCTTTGAAGTGCATTGCCATAGCCACCGGTTCAATGATAAATCTTCCGGCGGCAATATTCACGCCTGCCCGTAGGTGACCGGTGCCGGTGCTGACTTCAAAATCACGAGGCTTTTGTTCTGGGGAAGTCACTTGCCCAGCACGTTCCATCCAGGTCCATTCGCCGTCCAGATTGAGGGTGCCATAATTGAGTAGAAATCCGGTGCCTATCGTTTGCGAAGATTCGAATAAGTCGGTCTTGCCTTGTTTGGCAAAATTGAAATCCAGCGAAAGTCCTTTGCGCTCATTGAAATAATTGGTTTTGTAACTGATACCATAGCTAGTCATTTCAGGATCGCCGAGCGTCAGCACCACCCTGGATGTAAGGAGCGGCGAAAAGTTTTTTCCGGTCGAATTACCATTTGAGCCGGTGGTTTCAGGATTGAACACACCCACATGGTAGTTGATACCGAAATGATTGTGATTCAAAAGCCCGCCAATATGAATACCCGCTGCCCTACCAATGCCCGTACTCACGAGGTGATTGCGCAGATACCCTTGCGATGCCGATTTTTCAAACGAATTGACCGACCAGCCAGAAGTAATTGCTTCGCGCTGAATTTGCGGACGAAACCAGCCACCCACTACATGAAGCGCTTCGCTATTGGGTAATACTTTCCATTGAAAAAATGCATCCCAAATGCCTACCGAAGGCTCAACTCTATTGGACACTCCAATGCCGCTAGAAAGCACATCCCGCCCGATTTGGTCATAAAAAAGCATCACCGTGTATTTCAGGCGCGGATAAGGCTCGCCGCTGAAAGACAGTCTTGCCCGGCGCAGAGAAGTATTAAAACGATCATCTACCCGCTCGTACGTCTTTGTTGTCTCATTATACACTTCAAAATCAGTAGAATAAATACTCCATAATTGCACCATACTTTGGATGTTAAACTTGAATAGCTCTTTTTTAGGAATCCAGCGTGGTTTCCAACTGGGTGCGTCAAGTGTATCGGCTTTTTGTTCTGTGGGGTATAAAGAAGCAAGGGTTCCGGCAGAAGCCACCGCCTCTTCGGACATTTGAGCCATCAAAGCATTAACAGTCAGCAGCATCATCAACAAAAAACTTCCAAATATTATGACTCTTCCTCTAACCATATTAGTGTTGCTTTCCATTTTGGGTTGCTGTTTTTTTAAGTGCATCAAAATCGCAATGTTCTTTAGTACCGATACCTGTATTTGGCGTAAGCACTTTAATCCGCCCGGTAGAAAAATCATATACCCAGCCATGCAGCCTTAGATTTCGTCCATCTTTCACTGCTGCACGATATACAGATGTTGCTTTGAGGTTTTCAATCTGATTGAGTACATTGATTTCTACCAAGCGGTCGAAGCGATCGTGTTCGTTTGTAACATCGTCCATGTCCTTTTGGTGTAATGCTATCACATCCTTGATATTCGCTAACCAGTTGTCAATCAAACCAATAGCTTCATCTTCGATGGCAGCTTTTACTCCGCCGCAACCATAATGCCCATACACAATAATATGATCCACTTTGAGAACTTCCACCGCATACTGCATTACTGAAAGAAAATTCAAATCTGTATGTGATACAACATTAGCAATATTACGATGGATAAAAAGGTTACCCAACTCAATTTCCATTACAACAGAGGGAGAGACACGACTATCAGAGCAGCCGATAAGCAGCGCCACTGGATGCTGCCCCTCCACAAAATGATCGAAATAAAGTGTATCCTTGTGCTGTTTAGATTCTGCCCAACGGCAGTTATTATCCAAAAATTGCCGCATGATGGAATCAGCAACAGTTGTTTGAGCTAAGATTGGCAATTCCCCCGCTAACAAAAAAATCAATAATATCCAGGACGATGTTGTCATTTTGTCAACTTTTTTTATTTCCTAGAATTTATGCTACCTCCTTTGCCTGCTGGCGGCGCAGCGAGTTTGCACACACATAATCCGTCACTTCAAACAAGCCACTGTCTTTGATTGCTTTGAAACCTCCTGCCACATCAATGACACGTTCGAAGCCGCGTGATTTGAGAATAGAAGCCATTGTCATAGAGCGATAGCCTCCGGCACAATGAATATAATATGGTTTGTCTTTATCCATTTCGCCAATAAAATCATTGATATAGTCCAACGGATAGCTTTCCACGTCCTTCACGTGTTCGGCAGCAAATTCTCCTGGGCGGCGTGCATCTATCACATTTTCAGTGCCTTGTGTTTGAATAACCGCTGCTAATTCAGCAGCAGAAATGGATGTGATTTGATCCACCTCATTGCCAGCATTTTTCCAGGCTTCAAAACCGCCTTTCAGATAACCCACCACGTGGTCAAAACCTACCCGCGATAAACGGATAATAGTCTCTTCCTCCAAGCCAAGCGGTGTAACCAGCAGAATTGGCTGTTTCACGTCCATTATCAGCGCACCTACCCATGGCGCAAACTGACCATCCAAGCCGATATTGATAGCATTCGGAATAAAGCCTTTTGAAAAATCCTGCGCACTGCGCACATCCAGTACCAATGCGCCGGTAGAATTGGCAGCTTCCTCAAATGCAGCCGGTGTAAGCGCTTGAGCAGCTCTTTCCATCACCACATCAAAACTTTCATACCCCTGCTTATTCATTTTCACATTCAACGGGAAATATTGAGGCGGTGCTAGCAAGCCATCGGTTACTTCATAAATAAATTCCGCTTTGCTCATGTCCGCACGCAGCGCGTAATTGGTAGCTTTTTGAATGGCAATCGTAGAAGTCGTTTCCTTCGACATATTCTTACCGCAAGCTGAACCCGCACCGTGTGCCGGATAAACAATGACATCGTCGGGCAGAGTCATAATTTTGTTGCGCAAGCTGTCGTACAAATATCCCGCCAGGTCGTTCATCGTTAAATCCGACTTTTGAGCCAGATCAGGTCGCCCTACATCTCCAATAAATAAAGTGTCTCCGCTAAACAAAGCAGTTTCCTTGCCATTTTCATCGATCAGCAAATAGCAAGTACTTTCCATAGTATGCCCCGGCGTGTGCAGCACCTTGATTTTTACTTTGCCAATCTCAAATATTTCGCCATCGGCAGCAATGTGTGCCTCAAACCCAGTCTGCGCATTAGGTCCATAGACAATTGCTGCGCCGGTTTTTTTGGATAAATCGAGATGCCCTGAAACAAAGTCTGCATGAAAATGGGTTTCAAATACATATTTTATTGCAGCGCCGCTTTTTTTGGCGCGGTCGAGGTAAGGTTGTACTTCACGAAGTGGGTCAACCACAGCTGCTTCTCCTTCACTTTCAATGTAATAAGCGCCCTGAGCCAGGCAGCCCGTATAGATTTGCTCGATAATGTGCATACGATTAAATTTTAAATTTACAATTTGGTTGTGCTAATTTTCCACAAAGTTGTACTTATTACGAGCAAAAGTATGTGACGTGTGTCACACTGATAAAAAAAAAATTAGCACCACAATGATAAAAGTCATTAATATATTATGATTTTTATCATCAACACAGAAAAGCTTCACTAAAATTGACAGGCATTTCTTCCGTTCGCTAAGTTAATCGCGTATCACACATAATTTTTTCTTTTTGGCACAAAAGAGTTTATACAGAATAAGTTTCTAGCAAATACAGGCGGATATGGTGCGCAGCTATCCACTGACAGCGAACAAATCCGTGTTCATTTGCGGTTTGAATGTTTATTGAGACTTACGAACCCCGACCAAGTTCAAGATTAGAAATTATCAACAGCTGATTCGGTATAAAGTCTAAAATTTTTACACTCAATTTTATTCAGCGTTTCTGTACTTTTGTTTTCTAATTGCTCAACAGTTGATAATTTTTTTCTATTATTAACTTTTGCAGCATAATATGAATAAATTATTTTCGTCATCTTTTAATTAACTTCATTTACAAAATGAATTACTGGCAATATCGCATCAATACTGACCCGCGCTACGTGGAAATATTACAAGCATTCCTCAGCGAATTGCCATTTGATACTTTTGAAGATACAAGCGAAGGTTTTAATGCGTATTTGGCAGATAAAAACGCCAATGAATCGATTGAAGTGCAGTTGCAAGAAATCAGTGCTAAATTCCCATTTGAATTTGAAAAAGAAAAACTGGAAGCTAAAAATTGGAACGCCGAGTGGGAGGCTAATTTTCAGCCGGTCAAAGTGCTGAATTTTTGTGGTATTCGCGCTGATTTTCATCCGCCGCTGTTCGATGTAAAATATGAAATTGTCATCAATCCTAAAATGGCATTTGGCACGGGACACCATGACACTACCTACATGATGATGCAAGCCATGCGCGAGTTTCCTTTCAAGGGTAGTAAAGTGTTGGACTTTGGCACGGGCACAGGTATTCTGGCGATTTTAGCAGCTAAATTAGGCGCTTCGATCATTGACGCGGTGGACATTGAGCGCGAAGCGTATAATAATACCTTGGAAAACGCACAAATTAACAACGTTGATAACATTCAAGTGTATCACGGCACTTTAGATAATATTCTCGACAGCGGTTATGATATTGTTTTGGCAAACATTAATCGCAATGTAATACTTGATTCATTTCCGGTGCTGGCTGAAAAAATCAAACGCAACGGCATCCTGCTCATTTCGGGCATTTTGAAAGAGGATGCGCCTATCATGGAAACTTTTGCAGATGATTTTCGCTTCACGGTGGATGAGCGCTATTACCGCGGAGATTGGGCTTGTTTGAAGTTATTGAAATGACAAAGCGCAGCTAACACCTTTTTTTTGTAAATATTTGAATAAAAAAATGTCCCTTCCAATAATGCAAACCCCTGCTTTGCCGTTGGTATTTTAACCTCTCGTTGGTACCAAAAACGAACTCATTTCTTTTGCGGCTTTCACCGAAACCGGTACTTGCCTGGCAGGGAAATTCAACGTGGTGTAAAATATTTTACTCGTGAACATAAAATTATTCTGGGAATGAGAAAGCTATACCTTTGGCTGCTTTGGATGATCGGCTGCATTGCCTTTGCACAAGCTCAAAAATTAGACCAGTTTTCGGAGAATCGCGCTGAATTCACGGCGCAACTAGGTTCGTACATGACTGCCAGCAAGCAAAAAACGCAGGAAGACTTGTACAATGAATTTGAAAAAACATTTAAAAGTGGTGTTTTTTCGGAGGAGGAATTTCAACAGATTTTAAAAACAGGCAACGCCATGTTGAAGTTTCGTATGACGGCGAACCCTTACTTCAATGATTACCTGGAAGCCATGCTCATGGTGAAAAAAACCGCTAATCCTGAGCAAAATTTTAAGGAGTGGCACGTGATACTCGACAAAATGTTGGGAGACATTGAAAACCAGAAAGTCAATCCTTTTCTGGAATTTCTGCGTTTTTCCAAAGGTTTTTTTGAAAATGCGGTGCTGCGCTCGTCTGATCTGGGTACCAATTGGTACGCGCTTTCGGACAAATTTGAATGGCGATACGCTAACAAAAGTCCATCGGTTTATTTTGCCAAGCTCGACCTGATGGCAGGACATAAGCAAGATTCTATTTATGTGTATAGCACTTCTGGTGAGTATTTTCCGGTCGATCAACTTTGGAAAGGCAAAAATGGAAAGGTCACCTGGGATCGGCTGGGTTTGACGGACGTGTATGCGGAGGTAGATGCGTATGAGATTGACACTCGAAAAAGCTTGTACGAAGTGCAAAATGCGCGTTTGTACTATCCACAATTCTTTGGTAATAAAGCAGTTACAGGCACTTTAAATGACAAACTAATCTTTAGTAATGACGCCAGTTTAGGGTCTTATCCGAGATTTGTTTCCAATGAAAAAAAGCTCAATTTGGAAAATATCGGCAAAGGCGTTCATTTTGTTGGCGGCTTCCGGCTGCAAGGATCAACGGTTTATGGCATTGGTACAAAGGCTGACAAAGCAAAAATCAGTGTAGAAGATGGTAAGAAACAAGCCGTTTTTCGGGGCGCAGCGGAGTCATTTGTCATCCGCCGAGGCGAGATGATTGTCGCCGAGCGCGTGGAGGCAGTCGTTTATTTTGATAAAGATTCTATTTATCACCCTTCCGTCAATCTTCGTTTTAATGTGGACAATGGGCAGCTTCAGCTCTCGCGCGGCGAACGTGGCAGCGACCGCAACCCTTTCTACAGCTCGATGCACCGCCTCAATCTGGATGCAGAAGATATTCAAATCAACTTGCGCAGCGACTCGGTACTGATCGGAAAACCTACGATTGCCAATACTTTTAAGCGCGATGTTTTTTTTGAATCACTCGATTATTTTAACAAATCGGAATACCAGCGCATTCAAAATGTCAGCAGTTCCAACCCACTTGCCATTATGAAAGTAACAGCGGAAAAGGAACAAACCCGATTTATTCCGGCGGATTTGTTGGCAAAGCGCATCAATCCTAAGTTCACGGTTGACAATATTCAAACCCTGCTGTATGACTTGGTAGCCAAAGGTTTTATCAATTACGACAGTGACGAGCAAATTGTAGAAGTCAAGGATAAAGTTTTTTTGTATGCCAATGCAGATCAGAAAAAAGTAGATTATGATTTGCTGAAAATAAAATCGGCGACCGATAGTACCAATGCTATTTTAAATTTGAACAACCGGGAAATGAACATCACGGGCATTTCCTCGCTGGAATTCAGCAGCCGCCAGCGCGTAGGAGTAAAAACCGATAGCAGCAAACTGGTTATGAAAGCCAATCGGAATATGGATTTCGACGGTAGGTTATTCGCCGGTTATACAATCCTGGAAGGTAAAGATTATCATTTTGATTATGATAAATTTCAGATTGGATTGGATTCTGTGCGTTATTTTGATTTGTATGTGCCCACCGATACGCTCGATAAAAACGGGCAGCCCATTGCCCACGCCATTTCCTCCCGCATTGAGCATTTGAATGGAATTTTATTAATTGATGCACCTCATAATAAATCTGGACAGGAGGACATTCCAATATTTCCTTCTTTACAAACCAAAAAGCCATCCTTTGTTTATTATGATGTGGATCGTGATACTTCTTCGGAAGGTACATACGGGCGTGATTCATTTTATTTTAAAGTGGATCCCTTCAGTTTCAACCATTTAGATAGATACAAAAAAGAAGATATTGCATTTAAAGGCACCTTGCGCTCTGCCGATATTTTTCCTGATTTTAAAGAAACATTAAAAGTGCAGGATGATAATTCACTCGGTTTTATATCAGAAACGCCTAAGGAAGGCTATCCGGTTTATAAAGCGAAAGGAAATTATAATGGAAAAGTAAATTTAAGTAATAAAGGATTAAAAGGGGAAGGTGGATTAAAATACCTCGGCGCCTCGGTAGATGCCAAGGATATTTCTTTCCGACCTAAAGAAATGGGCGCTAAAGCCGATCAATTTAACCTCGAAGAAGACCGAAAATCGAACGTGCAAGTGCCCAAAGTGCGCGGTGTTGATGTAAATATTGATTGGCGCCCCTATCAAGACAGCATGTATGTGCGCTCGGAAACCGCACCATTTAAGCTTTTTAATAAAGAAAACCATACGCTGGCGGGTACGCTCATACTGACGCCCGGCGGCTTGAAGGGCGATGGACTGCTGGATTGGGACGAGGCAAGCATGGATTCTGAGCTTTTTGCATTTGGCGCTTTTTCTGCAAAGGCGGACACAACTGACCTGAAAATCAAGGCGACAGGCGCGAAAGATTTGGCGCTCAAAACTTCGAATGTAAAGGGCGACGTGGATTTTGATAAAGAAGTAGGCAATTTTAAAGCCAATGATGAATTTCTTGTCACTACCCTACCCTACAACCAGTACGAAACCTCGATGAATGAGTTTAAATGGGATATGAAAGAAGAAATCATTACATTCAAAACGGATCCAAATAAACTCGGTAAATTCCTTTCCATTCACCCCGACCAAGACTCCTTGCAATTTCAAGGAAAAGCCGCTTCTTACTTCTTGAAATCCAGTGAATTAAAAATAGACGGTGTTCCATATATTATAGCAGCGGATGCCTTCATTTATCCTGATAGCGGTCATGTTGAAATTCAGCCGGGCGGTGTAATGAATACCCTAAATAATGCAAAAATTGTATGTGATACGGTCAATAAAAATCACGTCATCAATCGTGCAACCGTTAATATTCAAGGGCGAAGATTTTATCGCGGCAGTGGTTTTTACGAATATAACATTGGCAACCGCAAACAAGAAATTGAATTTCAGGACATTATAGGGCAGCCAGTAGGCAAAGGAAGCTATACTGAAAAACGAACCGTGACCCGTGCGAATGGCGAAGTAAAACCCGAAGCTGAATTTTACATCGATCATAAAACGCGTTTTTATGGCAATATCAACCTCAGTGCAGAGTCCCAAAATTTAACATTTGATGGCTTTGCGCGCATTGAAAGTGAAAAATTGCCGCAGCGCAACTGGTTCTCCATTCGCAGTGTTGGCGACAAAAAAGACCTTGCCATCCGCTATGATTCGCCCAAAACCGACCAGGGTGATCCGGCAGAAACGGGTTTGTACCTCAGCAAATCCAGCGCTCGCGTGTATCCGCGCGTGATGATGCCCTTGAACTTCCGCAAAGATCGGGAAATTTTTCCGGCTAAAGGCGTATTTAAATATTATCAAAACAAAGATTATTTTGTGTTTGGTGATTCTGCTAAAGTGCTCACTAACAGCATGATAGGCAACATGCTCACGCTAAAAAATGTGGATGCCAGCGTAGAAGCAGAAGGCAAATTTACGTTGGGTTCAGGATTAAAATATGTAAAGCTGGATGCTGCCGGATTTATGAAAACAGTGTTCCCACCGCCCGCTGATACCTCGCAAGTGGTGAGTGATACTGCGTCTTTGCTTCAGATGGATACCCTTCAGGAGCCCGAAATGCCGGTGACTGCCGAGTTGATGTTAGGGGTGCATTTTACATTGCCCGAAGCTTTATTAAAAGTTTTAAATAATGATATTCAATCCAGCTTTGATGCGCCTGCCGTTACTTACCTCACGGATGTAAATTATTATAAAAAAGCGGCAATGGAAATTTTTCCGATGAATACAGAGGTAGAAACAGCCATTACGGGCATGAGTTCCGGCTACTTAGATATTCCAAAAAAATACAATCCTTATACCTTTGTTTTCAGTCGCGCTAAAATGAAATGGAGCACGGAGTATCAATCTTTTGTAACAACTGATCCTAAAATCGGCATTGTAAGTATAAATGGCGAACCGATTCATAAAACACTGAATTGTTACATCGAATGCCGCATGCCGACTAATGAAGACGACCGACTTTACATTTATATTAAAACGCCGAGCGAATTATATTACTTTTTTGGTTATAAACAGGGCATTATGAGCGTCACGTCCAATAACCCGCAGTTTATGGATGCGCTCAATGGCATCAAGGCAAAAGATTTGGTGTTTAAAATGCCGGATGGCGAAACCTATGAAATTCAAGCGGTTGAGACAAGCGATGCGCAGTTATTCTTGCGTAGAATTCAAAACGTAGGAAAGTAAAAAACAGCATTTACTTCATAAAAGTTGCAGGGTTCTAAGGCAATTAATTGCCTTAGAACCCTTTGTTTTTTTATAATATTGGAATTTTTTTATACTTCTAGCTGTTAAAAGCGACGAAACCCAAATTCCCAACAGAAATGGCAAAATTAAAATTGCGAGGTAAGGATTTAGTCGCCATCGGCTACACGGAAGGTCCGGCGATTGGCACCGCTATTAGCATTATGCACCAGCATTACAAGCGTAAAAGTGTTGAAGATGCACTGGATATATTAAAAAATGTATTAGAAAACCCCGAATCATTTATTGAAGATAATAAACTAGCGCCAGTAAGTAGATTGTTATTGCAAAAAATCAATCAAGAAAAAGCAGCATCGGCTATTGTATCATTGGTAGAAAAACCTTTGACCTACGAATCTTATGGATTGGAAGGCATTGAAACAGGCGCTATTGCACAGATGGAAACAGCCATGCGCTTGCCCGTTACCGTCGCTGGTGCGCTCATGCCCGACGCGCACGAAGGCTACGGACTGCCGATTGGGGGCGTGCTGGCAACTGAAAACGCAGTGATTCCGTATGGCGTGGGAATGGACATTGGGTGCCGGATGTGCCTCACCGTTTATGATTTGAAGCCGGATTTTTTAGCTCAAAACCGAACCAAACTCAAGGATTTGCTTTTGGAAAATACACGTTTTGGGCAAGCGGCATTTGAAAAACCCTGGGATGATGCGGTGCTGGAACGCCCGGAATTCAAGGAGATTTCCATTTTAAAAAAGTTGAAACAAAAAGCCGTTGAACAGATTGGTTCGTCTGGTTCGGGCAATCATTTTGTTGAATTTGGCATTGTAAATATTACAGATGTAAAAAATGAGTTTGGATTACCAATCGGCGAATACATTGGCATTCTATCGCATTCTGGTTCCCGTGGCTTTGGGGCAACTATTGCGCAGCACTTCACCAAAATTGCGATGGACAAAACGCCTTTGCCAAAAAATGCGCAACACCTGGCGTGGTTGTCCTTGAATGATGAAGCGGGCATGGAGTATTGGTTGGCGATGAATTTAGCGGGCGATTATGCTTCGGCGAATCACCGGCATATTCATCATCGCTTGTCACAAGCGCTTGGGCATCAGCCGGTTGCAAAGGTAGAAAACCATCATAACTTCGCCTGGAAGGAACAGTTGGCAGATGGGCGGGAGGTCATTGTGCACCGGAAAGGCGCTACCCCGGCAGGTGAAGGCGTTTTGGGTATCATTCCGGGGTCTATGACAGCACCCGGATTCATTGTACGCGGCAAAGGAAATCCGATTTCCATCCATTCTGCTTCGCACGGGGCGGGTCGAAAAATGTCGCGTCGGAAAGCGCAAGAGGCTTTTAGCAAATCACAATTGGAAAAATACTTGCAAGTGCATGGCGTGGAATTGATTGGCGGCGGCTTAGATGAAGCGCCTTTCGCTTACAAAAACATTGAGCAGGTGATGGCTTTTCAGAGTGATTTGGTAGAAACAATTGGTACATTTTTACCTAAAATTGTAAGAATGGATAAAGCGTAATGATTTGATGATTAAGTATTAACTATTTGAGAGAAATTACAAAAATGAATACAATCGCGACGCTTCCTTTGACCACCTTAGCCACCTAAGATCACCTTAGGAGATACCATTCTTAGGTGCCTAAAGTGGTAAAAAGCACCGAATTTAGCGCAGCTAATCCATTATTCGAGTTGAATTAAATTTCATGTTTTTAAAATAGAAATCTTCAAAAATCAATCAACGCAATGAGGAAAATCATAGCAATTTATGTTTAATGAGAATATATTTAGCAATGAAAAGAAGCGACGAATACCAAATGTGAAATACGAAATGTGAGATTTGAAAATATACATTTATAGAAATCAGCATATTACACAAAAAGGTGTAAGCATTCAAACTCTAACCACTTAACACTAAATGCCATGTTGAAAAACATCATCGTTCCGACTGATTTTTCTGAAAATGCCCGTCACGCCTACACTTTCGCGCATGCTTTGGCTAAAACTATTCCGGGCGCCACCATCAAATTGGTACACGTTTTTATGCCAAATATAGAAACAGAATTCCCGACGATGTCCACGCCGGTGGTGGATCACCTGAAAGTGCGGGAGGATATGCTCAACGAGTATGCGGATGAAGTGGGCGAAAAAAACCGCGAGTTACTCGTTGGTTTTGCAGCGGATGAACTGGTGCGCCTCTCCGAACAGGTGGATATGATAATCATGGGTACCACTGGCGAAGGCGGCGTACTGAGTCAATGGTTTGGCAGCGTGTCAAGCGCGGTTGCGCAGCGTGCAGCGTGCCCAGTATTGCTGATTCCGCCGGATTGTTATTTTAAAGGATTTAGCCAAATTTTATACGCCAGTAGCTACGACTCGGTTGACAAAAAAATGTTGGATAAGTTACTGACTTTCAATCACTATTTTCAAGCTACGGTTCATTTTGTTCACGTCGGGGACACGTCCCGCGAATCGTCTTTTCAAGAGACAAAAGAGGAAATTTTTCGCCAATTATTCATTGGAGGCGAGCCGACCTTTGCTTTTAATATGGCAGAGGTGAATGCCGATTCTGTCAAAGACGGGCTGAGCGACTATGCAATGGAGCACCGCATTGATTTATTGGTGATGGCACATCGGCAGCGCGGTTTCTGGGAAGGCTTTTTCCATCGCAGCCAAACCAAGGGCATGGTGCTGAATGCAAAAAACATTCCACTGCTTATTTTTCATTTACAAAGCGAAGCTTAAAACATTACATCATTTAACCTCAATTGTAGCAAATTTGCTATTGAAGGCAGGCGGCAAATCGCCGGTGCGAATGCCTAATGCAAAAATATATTCGCCACTGAGTTGATTTGGCAGGGCAAATTGAGCCTGCAATGTCCGCGTTTCAAAAGGTTGCAAAATCGTAAAATCTTTTAATTCTAAATTACTTACACCTTTTGCTTTTTCTTCATATGAAGAATAGAAAATAACAACCGGCTGAAGTGCCATTTTTTTCCTGCCAAAATGAATGGCATGCGCATAAGGATTGTGAATGGTGATTGGTAGCTCGACGGTTTCACCGGCTCGCCAATTTTGTGATACATTATTATATGTAAATGTAACTTTTTGTGAAATTTGTAAACTATCTATCCGTTTCAATTTCAGCGTTTTACGCGTTAGTTTTAATTTTTCACAATTGGTGCAAGCCCACTTTTCCTGCCCCGCAAGTAGCACCGTTTTATTGTGCAACGCTTTTTCCCAATCCCACAAGTCAAATTGGCTGCGGCGATAATTTATATCTGTAAAAGCATAAGCCTGTTCGCCCGTGTAGAAGGTGTAAACCGAAGGATCACGGTAGGAATTTTCAAACACCACAGGCGCTCCACCGCTGATGCGATTCAATTCTTGTGCCCATTCTACCCTGTGAAAATTGGTTTTTAACTGGAACGGATTCCATTGTAATAATTCAATCCTGATTATAAATAATAATCCAGCAGTTATGATAGCAAATCGATAAATCCACTTACTAAAATTCAAATTATTTACAGCATATCGCCAGGCAATTACAATAAAAGGAATGGTCAGAACGACCGTCCACTGAGGCTCCACGTGCCCTTTGGAGGTGGTGTATAAAAAGAAAATCCAAAATCCGAAGATGATAAATAAAAATGCCCGATACAATTTATCTTTATCCGTTTGGTGGAAAAGCGCCATTAAAATCATAGGAAATAAAAACGGATTAAAAATAACCAGTTGATTGATGATATAATTAATGGTGTGTTTTAATTCGTAAGGATCGTCGCGTCCAATTAAATGATAGCGAAACGAAGGAAAATCATTTACATATTGCCAATACAAATGCGGAAAAAATAATAAAGCACCAAAAATAGAGGCGATGTAAAATTTCGGTTTTAACAAAAGTTTTACATTTGATAATAATGTAAAGAATATTAATAAAACACCATGATATTTACTATATAATAATGCCGTCATACACGCACCAAGTAATAAAGTATTTGCCCAGCTTTCATCTTTTACAAAACGATTATACAATACTAAAAACCAAACAGAAAACAGCAACAAAGGCGCATCGGGCGTAGCCACAAAGCCATACACGTGCAGCATGGGCATAGCTACCAAAAGGGCAATCAGCGTCAGCACCTGCGAGCGTTCCTGTGGTTTGCCCACCAACACCCAAATGCCATAAAAACTGGCAACTTGTGCAAATATGACGAACAATCGCACACCTAACTCGCTCTGAATCAAGCTATAACCCATTTTTATTAAAACAGCTATGGCAGGTGGATGGTCAAAATAACCCCAATCGAGTGCTTTGGCGTACATCCAATAATACGCTTCATCAGGGTCAAGATTGGTAAAGGCAGCTTGAAGCACGTTTAGCACAAACCAAGCGGCTAGAAATAGGAAAAAATGGGGAGCATCCTTTTTGACAATAGTAGTCACAGCCCCTGTTCCTACCGGATCAGGCGAAATAACAGTCATGGTTTTCATTGCTATTATAACAACTAAACCCCATGACTGGTTAATGATAAGTTTAAATTATTCTTTCAAAATGCCTTTTAATGCGTCGTAAGAAATGGTAAACTCCGTTGGTCCTGCGGCATAGGCTGCTGCTTCATATGGATTATACATAAAGTACAAACCTCCGTTGGTAACGGCAATATTCGCGGGCAGCATAAATGCGCCATCCCAGAAAAAGCCTTCTTCAATCAGATTGGCAGTGGCAGGCAGTTCGCGCGCTTCCTTAAATTTCATTTCGACCATTTCCTTCAACTTAGCGGTATCTGATACCAGATCCGTTAGTTGCAATTTTCTGCCGCTATTCGCATCAAAGGTCAACAAATTCACATAAGCATTCGGATGTGCACCGCCGGTATAAGTGTAATTGGTAATTTCTATCGAAATGTACTTGGGCGATTGGAAAAGCACCTTCCCATTGGTTTGTACTTCCCAGGGCGTGATATAAATCGAGTCCTCCAGGATGTACGTTTCATAAGATTGAATAAAGCTGTCCACGCCTTCCTCGATGGTTTCAGGAAAACCCTCGCCTAATGCCAGACTTGCCCGCACGTAATAATGAATAGTGTCATTTACCGCCCGCATTACAACCGGGTCGCCCTCAACGGCTTCGGGGTAGGTAATTTCTGCTTTAGCGCAGCGCATCGAATCGGTATCGCAAGTGCTGGACTGCTTTCCAAAAGAGCGCCCTTCAAATCGCAAAACAGTTGAAGCTTCAGCGTTGCTCGCTTTATTGTTGCATTGAGTGAAGCTCCAGGTCAAAAGCAACAGCGCAAAGAGTTTTACATATTGCATAAGTGTAGATTTTCTTTTGATGAGACGAAGGTACAAATTGCGCGGATAGTGTAATTAAAATTTAACACGCATCAAATCGCCCAAGGTGTGCACGCCCCGCTTGCGCAGTCGCACGAGCAATTTCATCAAGAGCAAAGCGGTGATGTAGGCATCCCCGGCAGCGGTGTGGCGGTCGGACAAAGGCAAGTGGTACAATTCGCTCAAACGATCCAACGTATAATCGCCCGGTTTTACAAATGAACCAGGTGGGTTGACACGCATCGCTAAATCTAATGTATCTAATGCTTTGTTTTTCAATTTTTTACCAATCATTCTTTTCAAAATTTGATCAATCATGCTTTTGTCAAATCCCACATGATGTCCCACCAATACACTATTTTTACAAAAGCGCAAGAACCGCTCCACTGCCTCCTTTTCTGACAACCCTTTTTGATTTTGACTGGGCAAAATACCGTGAATTTCAATGCTTTTTCCTTGTAAATCAATTGGTTGCGCAATTAAAATATCCAAGCTATCTGCTACCAGCAATTGAAAATTCTTTACCCGCACCGCACCGATGGACAATAATTTGTCTTTTTTTAAATCAAATCCAGTCGTTTCAGTATCAAACACTACAAATTCAATGGCTTCTATCGGCGTTTTTTTTGAATAATTTTCCGCAAAACCAGCCTCATACGCTTGCCAGAACGGCGGCATTTCCGCATACGATTTTTTATGAAACCAGTTTTTAAACATTTGTTAGATGCGCTAAAATACTTGTAAAATTTTTGACGAAACCTCACCGCAAGAACGCCAATTGAAACCGCACACTCAGCAACGTTTGCAATTCCTGAATCGGTTGAAAACTATTCCGCAAAAGGATTCGCTGCATTTTGGATAAATCCGAAGGTTTAAAAAATCGTCCGCTATCCTTATTTTTCAAGCCTTCCAGCGTGCGGAAGCGCAAGAGCAACTCGTAGGCATCCGCCGCTTGCTCATATAATTCCCGGTGACTGGGATCCAATCCTGCCAATTTTTCAAAACGCTGAAACGTGTTGTTCACCTTACCAATCCTGGCTTCCAGCGTCAGCACACGCGCGGCGTCGCACAGGGGCATCATGGCGCGGCTTTTGATGTCAAATTCGTCTTTATGTTCGCCGCTGCGTTCCACCATGAAACTGCGGAAAAACGTGAGTGGCGGCGGGTTTTGCAGGGCATTTTTGGCTAAAAAGGATAAAAATGCGCTTTGTGTTGCCAATTCCTGAAAAATATGTTCGGTCAATTCTGCAGCCAATTTCGCCTCGCCAAAAACCGGTCGGTAATCAAAAAAAATCGTGCTGTACAAAATCGCTTGTTGCGTCGGCATGCGAATCCACTCAGAAAACTGCGCTTTCCACTCTTGCAAGGACAGGCACCAGCGAGGATTGCTCGCCATCATATCCGCCGGGCAATATTCAAATCCGCACTCGTGGAGTAAACCGGTGACTTTGCTGGCTACATGTAAAAAATAAGTTTTAACTGTTTCGTATTGATTCTGAGCTGTATCGGCAAAAATCAACGCATTGTCCTGATCGGTGCGCAGCAGTTGCTCTTCGCGTCCGGCGCTGCCCAGCGAGAGCCAACAGTACGTCCCATCGGGTTTTGCAAAACCTTGTTGCTGCAATTCCGCTTCACTCAATTCAATCGCCCGTTTGACCAACGCATCATTAATTGCTGTAATAATGGTGGAAATGTAAGCGATGGACACCTCCTGTTCTATGTATTTTTGCAATAAAATTTCCGACTTTTCGCGGATGCGGCGCAGATCGGCAGAGGTGTTGCTCCGGCGAATAGTACGAATCAAAACCGCCGGATTGTTGGCTTGCACCACCAGCAAATCGTGTTCGGTCAGCACACCTCGCACGGGGCTTTGGTTCGTACCATCTTCAGTAATACATAAATGATGAATTTTATGTTTAACCATTTGAATTTGAACATCTGCAACGGTTAAATCAGGAGAAATGGTAATCACCGGGCTGGACATAATTTGGGTAATCGGCGATTCTAAACTGACTTTTCCGGTGGCAACTTTTTTTCGCAAATCTTTATCCGTCACAATGCCGATGGGATGTTGTAATGCATTGATAATCAGAATAGAACTCACCTCTTCCTGGGTCATAATAACGGCGGCTTCGCGGATGGTGTGCGCAGGCGTGCAGGTGACGGGTGCGCGGCGCTGCTCCATAGATTGAATTTCTACCAAAAGCATATCCTCCTGTTTTTCAGCAGGTTGAATTAGGTGTCTGTGTAAGGAAGTCGTCGCATAACTATTCACCAAATAAAAGGCAAACTTTGGGTGTTGAGCGGCAATGGGCGTCAACAATTTCACTGGCAATCCATAGATCAGGCTTTCTTCGGTAGCCACTGCCGTCAATAAATACGGTTCTTCATTTATAAAAGGCTGAATACCAAACAGATCGCCTTCATCACAAGATTCGACCAAGACATTTTCTCCATCCTTGTTATCATACAACTGCACCGCGCCATCTCGAAGTATGTAAATATATGCATGTAATGTTTCGCCGGATTGGAAAATAATTTCCCCCGATTGGCAGTAGCGCACCACCACCTGAGCAGCTAAATGTATTAGCGCCTCTTTATCAAGCAATTGAAAAGGTGGGAAGCTTTTTAAAAAATCGGCAATCCGAACGCCAATGGTATTTTCCATCTAAATCAAATAGTTTAGTAGAACTTTTAAAATATTTGAACTTTTACATAGGTAGATATGTTTGCTCAAATTGTATTGCATACCATGAAAACATACCTGAGTGAATCTTTTCTCGAAAACAGCGCCGAAACGCTGCGTGCCATTGCACATCCCTTCCGCATTGCCATCATTGATTTGCTGCACAACAACGGGCAGATGTCGGTGACCGAAATTTACACCAAATTAAAAATCGAACAAGCCGTTGCTTCGCATCATTTGCGCATTCTCAAAAACCGCGACGTGGTGAACGTTCAACGAGATGGTAAAAATTCCTTGTATGGACTCGCGCATCCCGAATTTTACGAAATTGTTCGGTCTTTGACTAAAGTGTTATAAATTTAAATATTTCTCGCTTTAATTTGATACCCAACAAATTAGCAATGTTCATATTGTCAATTTTTTTTGATTTGGCTGAATTGCTCTGCCTATCTCCTATCAAGATGAAATCATCCATCCAGATTTATCCAATTTAAATACCTACACATATAGTTATCTAAATTTATATTCGGAATGCTCAATCCACTGCCTCAATTTCCAAAGATTATTCCAAAGAGCAGGAAAGCATAGCCTAAAAATTACAACCCCTACGTGGATTTTTACAGGCAAAGTCAAAAAACATTCTCACTTCCAAAGAAGATGGATTTCTAAGTTAAATTAAATTTGCATACCAATGCTACGAGCGAAAATATTACATTTGCTAGGGGCAGCAACGCGTAGTACGGGCGCAAGAAGAAAACGGAACGCAATTTATACCTTATGTAATATTGACATATAAAGATTTTGAGCGACTAAATTTATTCACCTAATACCTTGATTTTATGTCAGGAAAAGATTTACAACAATACTGGAAAGAAAACGTGCGCTATTTGCTCCTGCTGTTGGGCGTATGGTTTTTGGTCTCTTACGGCGCGGGCATTCTCTTTGTCAATGCGCTGAATAACATTAAAATCGGTGGATTCAAGCTTGGTTTCTGGTTTGCCCAGCAAGGCTCCATTTACATGTTCCTGGTAATCATCTTTTTATATGTTCGGTTTATGAATAAGCTGGACAAAAAATATGATGTGAACGAACAGTGATTTTATAATAAAAGAATGAATAATTAAAAATGAAGTAATATTCCATTCATATTCATTATAAATTCTTCATTATTCATTTACTAACTCTTTTTTCAATCATTTATTAAAAATAAAAACATGAGTGTTCAACTTTGGACCTTCATTATAGTAGGTTTATCATTCGCACTATACATTGCAATTGCCATCTGGGCAAGAGCGGCTTCCACCAAAGAATTTTACGTAGCGGGCGGCGGCGTGCCCCCGATTTTGAATGGGATGGCAACGGCGGCGGATTGGATGTCGGCAGCGTCGTTTATTTCTATGGCGGGATTGATTTCTTTTATGGGGTATGATGGCTCGGTGTATCTGATGGGCTGGACGGGCGGCTACGTGCTACTTGCCTTATTATTAGCACCTTATCTTCGAAAATTTGGGAAATTTACCGTGCCGGATTTTATCGGCGAGCGCTATTATTCACAAACGGCGCGGATCGTGGCGGTGGTGTGCGCCTTGTTTATATCGTTCACCTACATTGCCGGGCAGATGCGCGGCGTGGGCATTGTATTCTCGCGCTTCCTCGAGGTGCCGATTAACACCGGCGTTATTATTGGGATGGCAATTGTATTAGTGTACTCGGTGTTAGGAGGCATGAAGGGCATTACTTATACGCAGGTGGCGCAGTATTGCGTATTGATTTTTGCGTACATGGTGCCGGCGATTTTCATCTCTTTCCAAATGACGGGCAATCCGATTCCGCAAATGGGCTTTGGTACGATTTTGGAAAAACTAGATGACTTGAATCAGGAACTCGGATTTGCGGCTTATACCAGCGGAACCAAAGCAATGATTGACGTTTTCTGCATCACAGCGGCGCTGATGGTCGGCACGGCGGGCTTGCCCCACGTGATTGTGCGTTTTTTCACAGTTCCGAGAGTTAAAGATGCCCGTACTTCGGCGGGTTGGGCTCTGTTGTTCATCGCCATTTTATATACGACTGCTCCGGCGATTGCAGCATTTGTGCGGACGAACCTGATTGAAACCGTTTCTGAAAAGCCTTACGCTGCCATGCCCGAATGGTTCAACAAGTGGGAAGGAGCCAAATTACTCGGCTTTACCGATAAAAACAACGACGGCAATATTCAATATGTGAAAGATGCAGAGCGAAATGAATTGACGGTTGACCGAGACATCATGGTATTGGCAAACCCAGAAATTGCGGGGCTTCCGGGCTGGGTGATCGGTCTAGTGGCAGCGGGCGGTCTGGCGGCGGCGCTCTCCACAGCGGCAGGCTTGTTATTGGTCATTTCCAGCGCCATTTCGCACGATTTATTAAAAAATGCGATCATGCCTAATATTTCCGAAAAGGGCGAACTCATTGCGGCACGCGTGGCAGCAGGCGTAGCTGTAATTTTAGCAGGATTATTGGGCATTTATCCGCCGGGGTTTGTGGCGGAAGTGGTGGCATTTGCGTTTGGTTTAGCGGCTTCTTCGTTCTTCCCCGCCATTTTATTGGGCATTTTTGACAAACGAACCAATATGCAAGGCGCCATTGCCGGCATGATTGTAGGCATTCTATTTACAGCCGGTTATATTATAGCATATAAAGGCGTGTTTATCAAACCTTTATTTGAAAATACCCCAGATAATTGGGTGCTCGGCATCTCGCCCGAAGGCATCGGTACGGTGGGCATGGCAATCAATTTGATTGTCACAATGGTCGTCTCCCGCATGACCGCAGCACCCCCGCAACGCGTGCAGGACATGGTGGAGGACATCCGCATTCCGCGCGGCGCGGGTGGTGGTTTGATGCATTAATTGTCTAAATAAATGTGGCGCATTTCAAAAATGTGCCACATTTTTAAATTAAGAGTATGTTTAAAATTCTGATGGAGGTATAAAAAAATGAGAATCAGTACA
>CAZFBN010000050.1:0-33167 GCA_964517145.1 uncultured Saprospiraceae bacterium | reverse complement strand
TCATCTGCCATTACAATAAATATTTAGCATTACTTATTTAGGACTACCAAAAAATGAATCCGTATTTACAATTTGATTGATTTGCTTTAGTAGTACCCTTTTAGCTGAGTCATTGATATGAATGCAATGCACTCAGCCTTTTTATTATGTCCGCATAAAGATAATTTGCTTTAAATGAAAGCTGTTACAAAACTTTTATCTTTTTTTTTCATTAAAAAGGATATAGAACATAATGCACTAAATATGAGAAAATTTTGGATAGTCCCTGCATTAGCAGTCATTGTTTCAGCTTGTAACAATACAGAGACGCAACGCACAACAGCCCCGCAGACGGCGACGTTGACAGCGGCAACTTTCAAAAACGCTCCAGCCAAATTGGACGACTATTGGTATCAAGGCAAAGCCGAGCTAAACCGCTATGAATTGCAGCAAAATCGCTACAATGACGTGCATCCGGGCGAGGCAATTCTGGTGTTCGTCACAGAGGATTTCCTGACTGATAAACAGGTAAAAAACGATCAGTATAAAAATCCAAATTCGATTAATGTTTTAAAAACCAATCAGATACGTCGATTTGCCACTGGTATTTACGACTATTCCATTATGACTTCCGTTTTCACGCCTGTGCAGGTTGAAAAGCATCCGCAAACCTTGAAAGTGACAAATTCGACCCAGGACTGGTGCGGGCAGGCATTTATGCAATTGAATTGGTTGGACAATCAATACCAAACACAGATTCGGTCTTATTTTGAAAATGAAGCCGATCAAAATTTTGCGGTGCCATACGCGATGCTAGAAGATGAGCTATTCAACCGTATTCGATTAAATCCCAATAGCTTACCCATTGGGAAAATTAATATTTTACCAAGTTTGAGTATTGCGCGATTGTTGCATCAACCTTTCCAGTCGGAAACAGCCGAAGCAACTTTACAAGTTTACAGTGGCAACGAATTCAAAGGAGAAAATTTGCAATCTTATTTGATAAAATTTACCACAAAAAATCGCACGCTAGAAATTATATTTGAAAATAAACCGCCCTATGTAATTGCCGGGTGGAAAGAGACTTATCCTGGTTTTGATGGGAAAATACGCGAAACCATTGCCAAGCGAACCCAAACAGTGGTAACAAAATACTGGGAGCAGCATAACTTAAATGATAAAAATTTGCGGGAAGCGCTTGGTGTAGAAGGATTTTAAATTCAGATGAAAACTGCTGGCAGCAGTTGAAATGTTGCCAGCAGTCAGTTATTATGCCATTGCGCCAGCGTACAACTCTGCCCGCTGTTGCTTGATTTTTTCAGACGCCAAGTAATCTTCAAATGACAGCAATTGATCGATCATGCCATTTGGCGAAATTTCAATGATGCGATTCGCAACCGTTTGAATCAACTGATGGTCATGTGAGCTAAAAATCAAGTTGCCTTTGAATTCCCCCAAGCCATTGTTCAACGCTGTGATAGATTCCAAATCCAGGTGGTTCGTTGGCTCATCCATCAACAAAAAATTTGGATTGCGCAGCATCATTTTGGCAAACATACAACGCACTTTTTCGCCACCTGACAGCACACTCGACTTTTTATTTACCTCTTCGCCAGAGAAAAGCATTCGACCCAAAAAGCCGCGAATAAATTGTTCGTCCTTTTCTTTAGAATATTGCCGCAGCCAGTTGATCAAATCCAGGTCGTTTTCATTTGTAAAATATTCGCTGTTATCATTCGGCAGGTATTCGACCGAAATCGTTTGACCATATTCAATTGTGCCTTGATCTGCTTCGTCCTTACCCGCCATGATTTCATAAAAAGCTGTCAATGCTGCACTATCGCGACTAATCAAGGTAATTTTGTCGCCCTTATTCATGGTGAAAGACACATTTTTAAACAGCCAATCGCCATTGGCATCGCGCTTACCCAATTTTTCAACTTTCAAAATCTGATCGCCTGGCTCGCGCTCTGGTTTGAAATTGATAAAAGGATATTTTCGGCTGGAGGGGCGAATTTCTTCCAAATTGAGTTTGTCCAACGCTTTTTTACGAGCTGTTGCCTGGCGCGATTTCGACGCATTGGCGCTAAAGCGTTGAATGAATTCCATCATTTCTGCCCGCTTCTGCTCAATTTTCTTATTCTTGTCCGCCAGCTGACGCGCCATTAATTGACTGGATTCGTACCAGAACGAATAGTTGCCCGTAAACAAGCGAACCCTTTGAAAATCAATGTCAACGATATGCGTACAAACCATATCGAGGAAGTAACGGTCGTGCGAAACCACAATCACCGTATTTTTAAAATCGGCAAGAAAATCAGCCAACCAAGTCACGGTTTCAGCGTCCAGGTCGTTCGTTGGTTCGTCCAGCAACAAAATATCCGGATTACCAAAAAGCGCCTGCGCCAACAGCACCTTCACTTTTTCCGGGCTGTTCAGTTCCTTCATCTGGCGGTAGTGCAGGTCTTCCCGAATGCCAAGGTTACTCAGCAATTCTGCAGCGTCGCTTTCTGCCGTCCATCCGCCCATTTCGCCATATTTATTTTCCAAATCCGCAGCGCGCAAGCCATCTTCCTCCGTCGCGTCCGGATCCATATAAATGGCATTTTTTTCGATCATGATATCGTACAGCTCCCGATAGCCCATCATCACTGTATCGAGCACCGTTTCTTCGTCAAATTCAAAGTGATTTTGTTTCAAAACCGCCATGCGATTGCCAGGTTCGATTGAAACGTTGCCACGGGTGGGGTCTAATTTTCCTGATAAAATTTTTAAAAAAGTAGATTTACCGGCACCATTCGCACCGATGACACCATAGCAATTGCCAGGTGAAAACACCAGATTCACTTCGTCAAAAAGCGTCCGTTTGCCGTATTGAAAAGCAAGTTCATTAATGTATAGCATTGTAAAAATAATTGGACATTATTCGTTAATTGTATTTGGTGACAAAATCGGCATGTACCAGATAGCAAATAACCCATAACATTGATTTTCAAAAGAAGGTGCAAAAATACAATAATTTAGTAGAATTGACAGTAGGATTCGTCTAATTCTGATTAGACAAACGCCTGAAAATCTATAAAGTTTCTATATTTAGGACATTTTCAAATCAAAATTGGCGTATAAACTGGTATTTCTATTTTTTAACAAAAACATTTTATCCATTTTAATTAATCAAATTTTTCAAGATGATGAAAAAACTGTGGATTTTAGTATTCGTAGGGCTGTCTTGGGTTGCAGCAGCACAAAAAGTGCAGAAGCAACTGCCTGAATTAAATCTAACTAAATCAGAAGTAGAAGCGCACATGCGTTTTCTGGCGTCGGATGAATTGGAAGGGCGGCGTACGGGCTCGCGTGGCAACAACACCGCAGCGCGCTACATTGCAACTCAGTTAGGATTGTACGGGGTCAAAACGGTGGCGGGTGCACCAGGTTATTATCAGCCAGTGCCGTTTGAAGCGGTCACGCCTCCGCAAGTAAATGTATTACAATTGGATCAAAACAGCTATGAAAGCAAAAAAGACTTCCTTTGGCTGAGTGGCGATGCCAAAGAGGTGAAAACAAGCGCCGTATTTGTCAATTACGGTTGGGTGGACGCAGCCAATGGGCGTGATGATTATAAAAACCTGGATGTTGAAGGCAAAGTGGTAGTGGTACTGCCGGGCACTAGCGAGGCAGATGCGGCAAATCCGTCTGCTATTTTTGAGGCTTCCGCCAAAAAGCGGCAAATTGCAACGAAAAAAGGCGCGGTGGCATTGATAGAACTGTATCGACTGAGTTTTCCCTGGAACTTTTTTGTCAACTATTTTGGCAAAGAAGGTTTGCAATTAGCAGAGGATCAATCAGATAGCTCCAAACCGGCTTTGACTTACGGATGGTTTAAAGAGCCTTCACCCAATCCATTGTCTGAGCTGATAGCTGGCAATAAAAATGAAATCGCCATCACTTTTTCAGCTGCAGGCGGCAAACGCGACCGGATTATGTCGCAGAATGTAATAGGCGTCATCGAGGGCACCGATCCAAAATTAAAAAATGAGTACATTTTGCTTTCCGCGCATTACGACCATGTTGGCGTAGGCAAGCAAGGCGGCGGCGCATATACGCAACAGGATAGCATTTTTAACGGCGCTCGTGATAATGCTTTTGGCACAACAGCGGTGCTGGCGGCGGCAAAGGCTTTTGCGCAGCAACCTCCGAAGCGTTCGGTCATTATTTTATTAGTAACGGGCGAAGAAATTGGCTTATTAGGAAGTCAATATTATGCCAACCATCCACTCATTCCACTCAACAAGGTGGTATTTAATTTAAATTGTGATGCGGCTGGTTATAATAATACTTCAATAGTGTCCATTTTTGGATTCGGACGCACCGGCACAGACGATGATATTCGCAATGGACTCAAGCCTTTTGGGTTGGAGGTTTTTGCAGACCCAGCGCCAGAGCAGAATTTATTTGATCGGTCGGACAATGTGTCTTTCGCAGCAAAAGGCGTGCCAGCATTGACGTTCAGCCCAGGTTTTACTGCATTCGATCAGGCAATTATGCAATATTATCATCAGGCAACGGATAATCCGGAAACGATTGATTTTAATTACTTGCATAAATACAGCCAGGCTTACATTCATACTGCTCGTCTGATTGGAAACCGGGCGGAGCGCCCTATTTGGAAAGCAGGAGATAAATATGAAAAAGCGGGGAAGGAATTGTATAATAATATGAAGCCTTAGAATAAGTAGTCAACCGGTTTAACAGTCAATAGTCGAAAGTCTATAAAGTTGGCAATCAGGATTTTATAGAAATTACTGTATCATTTAATTTTGCTCGATTACTTAAAAAAATTGCTGACAGCATATCAAATGCTGTCAGCAATATGATATTGTTATTTAGTAACTGTAAACTTCTTCGTGCCAGCGCCCGCTTCTGTTACTATCTGAAGGAAGTAAGTGCCGCTGCTCAGGTTATTTACATTGTACTGAAGGCGTTCTTTCTGTACATTGTCATAACGCCACTGGTTAATCATTTTACCAGAAAGATCGAACATACGCACCGTAGCAGTTTGCGCCTGCTTTGCCAGGTTCAATTGTACATGGATCGCTTCTGATGTCGGGTTCGGGAACACCAGGAATTCTTTTTCCAGTGTATTCAGATTCTTCGTGCTGTTTGGTGTAGCCCCTACCTGCATGCGAACAATCGGAATATTCACATATACGCTTCCTCTAAAACCACTTGGCTCATAATCCAATGAGGTCAAATCACCTCCTACGGCAATGATACCTGCATAACGGCGCACGCCTGTGGTATCTCCCAGCACTGTTGCAGTTGCTGCATAATCCCGATCATTGCTGTACACAATGGCAAGATCACTTTGATCACTCGGTACCCATTCTACCATAACCAAGTAATCCGTGTTGTCTTCCAATTGTACTGGCTCATCGCCTTCAAATGGGAAATCCACGGTAATTAATTCACTTGCTGTTTCGGTACCGGTAATGGTATAGCTGGTAATGCCCAGTAATTCACGTTCTTCAACACTTGCAACTTGATCGCCATTCTCATCTACCCATTTGTAAACGGATAACAATACATCTTGTCCAACAGCAGTTTCACTTTGTGGTTCAACTCCAAATGTGAGTTGTTGAATATAATTACCAGCGCCTTGTGGCGTATGATAGTGTACGCCCCAAGCCCAGGCATGCGGCTCATTGCCTTCCCAGCTAGCTTGCGCCGGAGAAGTAGCAGATGCCGGTCCTTCTATGTCCTTCGAGAAAAGATTTTGCGTAACTAGGAAATTGTATTGCTTTACGTTATTAACTGTATCAAAATCAGCATTTGGAGAAGTTACCTGGTAAGTCACCAAATACTGCCCAAGCTGAGTTGGCGTAAACGTTTGTGGGAAAACGCGGTTTTCAATAGTAGAGTTAGGAGAAATGGTGCCATAAGGCAGCGTCGCCGAAAATACTTGCGCATAAGGCTGTCCTTCCGTAGCACGGTATTCTACTTTCACACTCAGGTCCACATTGTTTTGCGCGGAAGCGCCCAGGTTGCCCACATCCGCCAGGAAGTAGATTGGTTCTACGTGTGCCAATGGCGTAGCTGCATTTGGCGATATGGCAAAGAAATCGTTCACACTCAAGTTAAATGCTTCTTGCTCAATGATTTTTACATCATCAATTACCCAGAAATAATAGTTCGCAGCATACAGGAATTTCACCCGCAAACTATCCGCTCCAGCCGTACCTGGCAAAGTAACCCGAATCTCTTCTGTTGTAGCACTTGCATTTACAACTAAACCTTGATTAATTTCCACTGTGTCAATCCAGGTAGCGCCACCATCAATAGACCAGCTTATGAAATAACCGCTATCGAACTGACGGGTGGTTTGATAAAACTTCAAGCTGTAACCCGCTGCATTAGAAGCGCTTAAATCAATATTCGGAGAAAGTAATTCACCAAATTGTGGAGCAGGACAAGGACCACCGCCGAAATTATCGTCTATACCGTCATTATCATAAAAGTCTGATTCAAAAGCAACTGCGCCATTGCACAGCGTTGGAGATTCGATCGTAGCACCACCGAATGCACCGCGATTAGCAGCACCTTCAGCCACCCACTGCCAGGTACGGAAGGTGTCCTGTGTACTACCAAAGCAAGCATTGTTGATTGAAGTCCAGCCGTTCAAACCACCATTAAAATCACCCTGCCCAGGTTGGTTACCCCACACCACTACATCGCCGCTGTTGTCCACAATGTCATTTCTATTGATCGTAACCGTAACACCCGAAGCAAGCGATGGCTTGATTTTATTACCATCTGCCAACGTAATCATAAAACTTGGAATGGTTGTAAGTGGAGCTAAGGCTGGATCCCCTGCCATGGTAAAAATAGGTGCAGGATTGGTAGAATTGTTGATGACAATTACAGCAATCGCACCTTTTTTCTGCGCATTATATACCTTGGAGTTAAAACCGCAAACACCGCGATCAATCACCGCAATTTTTCCGGTCAAATCCGTTACAATACTATCGCAACCTCTGGAGCTTGCAGATATGTCTGTGACCAATTGCAAGACACCTGAAATGGTGCTCACCTCGCAATAACCTGGACCAAAACCCGCCAATTGTGCGCCATAATTGCCTGCAATGCTAGCAGGTGCAGTGATAACTACCGTGTGTGTCTGAGCTTTTAACAAAGAGCTTCCTGCCATTAAAAAAAGTGCTACCAGCAGGAATCCTGATTTTTTTAAAGTCATTTGAGTAAAATTCATCATACAGTTAGATGTTTTTGGTTTAAAATATATGAAAGTCAGTGATTTAATGATATGGATGACCATCAATCGTTGATTGAAAATAAGGTCGCAGATACGGATGGCATCTTGACAAATCATCAATCATCAATCATCAATAAACAATAATCAATCAATCTCGTCGCTGTTGGGCGGTCAAATTACGATTTTTCTGTTTTCTTACTACTTTTCTATCCAATTAAAATGGGGATTTGTCGGCAATTACCAAAATTGAGTCCTTAGAAAGTGAAATTTTTGATTTTTTATCAAATCGACAACAAATCCTGCGGATATACCAAGCCCGTTTGTTGCCGAATGCGATCCATCGTTTCCATCATTGCCAAAGAAAAAGCATGAGGAAGCAACTTGCTTTCGGTTTGCTCTTGCAACATACATGCTACCAGTTCTTCCGCTTCCAAATAAAAGCCGTATCCCGGCAGATCAAATGTAAATACCTGCGGTGCTTGCCCTTCGAGGTGCAGCGTGAAAGGTTGCGGCTCATTCCATTTGCCGGCAATATGAATATAACCTTTTTCACCATAAATGGTCGCTTCATTTTGAAGGGATGCTACAATGGAAACCTTGAACTCTGCCTGTCTGCCATCGTTGTACAAGAGCCTTGCCGAAGTTGCTTCGTCCATTTGGTTGATTGCCAGCTGTGCCGTCGCTTCAATGGCGTCGGGCGAACCCAATAACAAATGCGCCAAAAACACCGGGTAAATGCCAATGTCCAAAAGTGCGCCCCCTCCTACCCTGGGATCAAACAGCCGCCAGTTGATGGCACGATCTGCATTAAAACCCAAAGTCGCTTTGACAGTGTGTACACGCCCTAATTGACCGGCATCAATCAGGTCTAACATTTTTTGAATATGCGGCAAAAAGCGCGTCCACATGCCTTCCATCAAAAAAGTGCCGGTGCGCTGGGCGGTGTCCACCATGGCTTGTGCCTCACGGAAATTGACGGCAAAAGGTTTTTCACATAAAACGCCAATTCCATTCTCCAGAAAAAACATACTCAAAGCAGCATGCGACGCGTGCGGCGTAGCGATGTAAACGGCATCCAGGTCTTGCAACCCCTCCAGGTCTTCGTACCTTCCAAAAGCGTGCTGCACATTGTATTGATCGGCAAAGCCCTGCGCATTTTCCAAAGAGCGGGAGGCAACGGCGTGCAAATGTGTATTGTTTAAAATGGCGAGGTCTTTGGCAAATTTATGCGCAATTCTACCCAAGCCAACAATTCCCCAGTTTATCATAATAATATTAACAATTTTATATTCAAACCAGAACGGATGAGTCCTGGAAGGGTTCATCGGGCAAAAACAGACGCTAGCGTTGTTGCAAAATGTTAAAAATCATTTCCACATCCGCCTTTTGGCAAAGCCCGGTACCTTCGTTCATGGTCGTCGCAGTGCCGCAAGCAACGCCATATTGCAGCACCTCTCTACAAGACCAACCTTGCGCCAGCGCCCAAACCATGCCTGCCACCATGCTATCGCCTGCCCCTACCGTGCTGCGGACGCTCACGGTCGGGGGTGTTGCATATGCGATGCCTTCCGCCGACGCCAACATCGCTCCTCGCGCTCCCAGCGACACGACAACCATTTCGCATTTTCCCGATTCCAACAATTGTTTTGCCATGCTTTCCTGTTCTTCCTGCACCACTTCTTCTTTGCCGGTGAGCGCACTCAGTTCTTTCAGATTGGGTTTTATCATAAAAACGCCTGCTTCTACGGCAGCTTGCAGACTTGGACCAGAGGTATCCACAATGAGTTTGAATCCGAGTTCTCTTGCCAAATGTGCCAAATCGGCATAAAAAGTAACGGGCGCACCAGGCGGCAAACTACCACTCGCCACTACAAACGCCGGCAGTTCCGGCAACTTGCGAATGGCATCGAAAAAAGCCTCACATTCGGAATGGGTCAAAGTTGGTCCTGGCAACACAAAACGATATTGCTGCCCGCTGCCTTTGTCCAGCACGGTCACGCTCTCGCGCGTCCACTCCTGCGTTGCCACCGCTTGATACGGCACCCCTTCTGCCCTCAACAATTGCTCCATCTTAGCTCCAGGAGAGCCACTCGACTGCATAATCGCAAGGGCTTCTCCTCCCAGCCGTTTAACCACGCGTGCTACATTCACCCCGCCGCCACCCGGATCATAGCGAGGCGCTTCGCAGCGCAATTTTGCCTCCGGCACCAGTTTATCCACCGCGGTACTGATGTCCAGCGCCGCATTCACCGTCAAAGTCACTATTTTCATACAATTAATAAAATCGTAATTCGTAATTCACTTCTTCCGAAACATCCAGATAAAGGTAAAGATACCAATGATGGTAACAAAACCCATGATGTAAAAGATGAGATTTTCCAAACGAATATGCGCCAACTGCCGTTCAAAAAAGATGCCAACTAACACGTACAGCACCACATAAGCAGCCGAAGCACTTGCATTCAACATGGAAAAACGCAACCAAGGAATGCCCGCCGCTGCCGCCATAAAAGGCGTGAGAAACCGTAATTTTGGAAAAAACGACAACAACAAAATCGTTTGCCAGTCGTGCTCGCGAATGCGGGTCTGAAAGCGCTCCATGGTTTTCACCACTTTTGGTTTTTTGAGGCGTTTGAAAAAGTATTTACCCGAACGCGTCAACCCAAAATACACATTGTCCACAATCACCAGTCCCAGCAGCGCCGCGCCCACTCCGGCAAAAGGATTCATCAAACCCTGATTAGCCGCAAAGCCCATCGAAATTAAAATCAATTCCTCCGGTATCGGCGTCACTTGATCGAAAAAAATAAACCAGAGGAAAATACCGAGATACGAATACTGCACTATAAGCTCCTGAAAATCAGTCATAAGCACCTTTGTTCGATGTACCTCTAAAGATAAGCAAATATGGCGAAGACACCCTTGCGTTTCCTCATGCACCGCACTGACAAACCGCACTTCGTGATTTGCGGCATTTTAAAAGTTTAGTACATCTATCAGGAGTTAATAATAATCGTACCCTTTGGGGCAGCGTACCAGTTGAGGAAGACGGGGTTGTTGGATTTCAATTGAGCGTGGATTGCCAGTGCAACTAGGAGCGTAAGGCAGAGCAGTAGTAACTTTTTCATGCTGCAATGTTAGGTAATCTGCGAAAAATACTAAAAGTAGATCATGCAGGATAGTTATTTATTCGTATAAATTAAACTCGCCAAAATATCTTCCCTTTCCAATTCAGGATGGTCTTCCAAAATCTCCTCAATGGTCATACTTGCCCCCAAAAGATCCAAAATAACCTCCACCGGAAAGCGCATACCCCGAATGCAAGGCTTGCCATGACAAATTTCTGGATCAACTGTGATACGCTCGGTGTATTCCATAATAAGTAAAGACTTTTTACAAAGATATAGATTTTCCTTGGGTAGCGCAATTATTCTTACAGCTACTAAATGAAGAATGTGCTTTACCAAAGCGGCATTACGCATTCCTATTCTTACCGATAATAAAGCCCTAGCGGGCTATGCCTCCCTTTCACTACGCCAGCGGCGTTGCAGATCGGTAGCCCATGGTACACGCCAGTTAGGATGCTCCAGCGGAGCTAAACCTCGTCCTCCGTCGCCTTTCATCTGCGTTTTTAACTCCAAAGGTAAGTTGATGAACCTACAAGGGTAAGTTTAAGAACCTGTAAAGGTAACATAAAGAACCTTGAGGGGTTCTTCCTTGAACCTATAGAGGTGCTTGGTTGAACCTATAAGGGTTCTCGCTTGAACCTGTATAGGTGCTTCCTTCAACCTATGGAGGTACTTCCTTCAACCTGTTGAGGTGCTTTAAAGATGCTATATAGGTACTGGCTTGAACCCATGGAGGTACTACAAAGATGCTATGGAGGTGCTACCTTGAACCTGGTAGGGTGGAACGGAGATGCTGTAAAGGTACTTGCCTTAACCCCTAAAGGTGGAATGCAGATGCTGGAGAGGTTCTTAGGGTAAGCTCCAAAGGTACGGATCAGATGCTTAGTAGGTTGCTGTCAGCACCTTTGGAGATGGATAGCAGCAATTACATCGCTACGGCGCTCACTGGCTGTGGCTGCGGTACGACATTTTTCACCGGTTTGATGGATTTCAGGTAGGTAAAGATCGCTTTGGCATCGTCATCGCTGAGGTTGACTAGGTTTTGCCAAGGCATCGGCGGCAACAACGGGCGGGTATCATCCATACCTTTGGATTTGCCTTCTTTGATGGCTTTTTTGAATTGCTCTTCCGTCCAGGTGCCAATGCCGGTATCGTCGGGCGTGAGGTTGGCAGAATAGGAAACGCCCCATGTACCTACAGCGGCGGTGAGCGTCGGCGAAAAGAATGCCCAATCTTTGAGCATCGTAGTATCAATTTTGCCCAATGGCATCTCAGCCGGGTGCCCGGACAACATTTTTGCCATGTCGAGTTCAGGACCGTTTGGACCCATCACTTTCGGCGTGTGGCAATCATGACAACCCATGGTGGTGACGAGGTATTCGCCGCGTTTGACCAGGTCTTCCTGCGTAGGTGTAGCAGCGGCTTGTTCTGGTTTAGGTTGTTCGCTACAGGCTAGCATGAGCGCAGCAGCACTCGCCAGAAAGGCGAGTAAGAAAATACGGTTTTTCATGTTCGGTTGATTTTAGAGAATGTTTTAGGGACTGCCAAAGATAGTATTTTAGAAGGAATATCTTTCCAAATGGAAGGACGCAAGTGCGGATGATCCCATTTTTATGCGATTAAGTTGGTTACAATCCTATCACCCCATTCCCCTATCCTCCATTCCCCTATCACCCATTTACCTTTTGTTGCAATTCCCGAATCACCTGCGCCCCATCTCAATTCACACACGACAGGTTCAGATAAGCCTTGTATTTACTCAAGATATTTACCCAAACCTGCTGCCAGGAACCGTATTCACACCACTTATGGTAGTAATAATAAATCGCTTACCAAGGCAACTGATAAATGCCTTTAATAATTGTAAAAGCCAAATTGTAAATTGTCAAAAACAAGATAGCAATAAACAGATCGGATAACAAAGAAGCTAACTGACCTATTGTATTACAAAGTTATTTTTTTACCAGAGCGAGCAGCTTCATAGATTGCCATCAAGATACGTACGTCGCGCAAACCCTCCTCGCCAGAAATGTGATCCGGCAAAGATTGTTTGGCTAAGAGCACTTTGCCAATGCCATCCATTTGAGCGGTTTGATGATTCACAATTGGTAAATTGAGATCGCCGTTGCTGGTGCGCCCTTTCAAAGGTCCGTATCCATAGGCAGGATTTAATTCAAAGAAGCCATTATCAGCGGATGCGTAAAAACGCCCGATGTTGCTGTTATACGAACTAAAAGAATTGGCAATCGCACCGCTGGGAAACTCCAACTGCCACAGAATAGACTCTTCCACTTCTTTGAATAAATCTTTCCTGGTAACAGGACCAAATTGCGCTGTTACAGCAACAGGCTCCTCCCCTAGCACATAACGTGTTGCCTGTACACAATAAATGCCCATATCCATGAGTGGACCACCTCCAGACAACGATTTGTCGAAGCGCCAACTATTAACGTTACCCGCGCGAAAGCCATTGGCAGCTTCCATAAAGCGAACTTGCCCAAATACTTTATCTTGCCCTAAACGTTTTATCTCTAGGTTAAAGGGTTCGTAGTGTAAGCGATATCCAATAGCGAGTTGAACTCCTGCTTCTTTACAAGCTTTAATCATTTCTTCACATTCTTGCACCGATATTGCCATAGGCTTTTCACATATTACATGTTTGCCGGCACGTGCTGCACGAATAGTAAATGCTGCGTGCATAGCGTTGGGCAGCACTACATATACAAGATCAATGTTTTTATTATTTCTGATCTTGTCAAAGTTTTCATAATTGTAAATATTATCAGAAGGAATATTATATTTTTTACTCCAGGTTTCTGCTTTGGAAGGCGTACCCGTTACAATACCAGCAAGCCGACAATATTGAGAATTTTCTAAACTACGTGCAAGTATGTTGGCATAATTACCAAGTCCTACTAAAGCAACATTGAGTTTAGCATCTTCTTTTAAGTGAGCAGCATCCGTAAAATCGGATAAAAAAGAGGGCAAAGCAAAAGTGGCAGTCGTAGCGCCTAAGCCTACACCCATTTTTTGTAAAAAATTGCGCCGAGATACGTGTTGCATAAAGGTCTTTTTTATTGGATGATAAAAAGAGAAGTAAAAGTGTATTCTTTTGTTCAAATGTAAAAAATTTAGAATGAATTTCTAAGATGTGAGTTTTTAATAGCTAATTTATATTTATGTTGTGGGTCAATATTTGAAACTAAATAAACGAGCAAAATTTGCATGCAAAGTATGAATACTAACAACAAAATTTTATTTTGGTCGCTCACTGTGGCTTTAGCGGGTTTCTTATTTGGCTTTGATACGGTCGTTATTTCTGGTGCAGACCTGGCACTTCAAAAATTATGGGCAAGAGGTGAAATGTTTCACGGCTTTGTGGTGATGTCTTCTGCCTTATGGGGTACGGTGGTTGGCGCAATTTTTGGAGGTATTCCAACAGATAAAATGGGAAGAAAGTCAACGTTGTTCTGGATTGGCATTTTTTACACGGTGTCAGCCGTAGGTTCTGCGTTGGCAAATGATCCCTGGACCTTTGCGTTTTTCCGCTTTTTGGGAGGACTAGGTGTTGGCGCGTCAACAATTGCAGCACCTGCCTATATTTCAGAAATTGCCCCACCTAAAGACAGAGGCAGACTGGTAGCGTCCTATCAGTTTAATATCGTATTGGGAATTTTAATTGCTTTTGTCTCTAATTATTTGCTGCGCAACGTAGGCGAAAATGCCTGGCGCTGGATGATGGGGGTAGAAGCCTTTCCAGCTTTTTTGTACACGCTTTTAGTATTGTTGGTACCCGAAAGTCCACGATGGTTGCTGACTAAACGCCATGATAGAGCCTCAGCGACCAAAGTATTGGAAATAATGATGCCTGCGGCGGAAGCAACGCAAGAAATAGAACGGATACTGGTGCACGAAACAACGGCTACGCCTGGAGAAACGATCTTTATAAAAAAGTATCGTTTCCCTTTAATATTAGCATTTTTGATTGCCTTTTTTAATCAATTTTCAGGTATCAACGCATTTTTGTATTATGCTCCTAGAATATTTGAAGCAGCAGGGTTAGAATCAAGTTCAGCTTTGTTAAGCAGCATAGGCATTGGTATAATCAATATAATTTTTACATTAATTGGGCTTTCATTGATAGATCGTTTTGGACGCAAACAATTGATGTACATTTGTTCTTTCGGATACATCGTTTCGCTTTCATTGGTAGCTATTGCTTTTTTTATGGAATGGAAAGGCATGGCAGTTCCCATTTTCCTTTTTTTATTTATTGCGTCTCATGCCATCGGGCAAGGCACTGTTATTTGGGTATTTATCTCTGAAATATTTCCCAATCACTTACGCGCGAGCGGGCAAGCCTTTGGTAGTTCTACACACTGGGTATTGGCGGCTGTTATTCCTTCTTTTGTGCCGGTACTATTTACAGCAATCGGCGCAGGATGGGTATTTTTAATTTTTACTTTTATGATGGTATTGCAATTGGTATTTGTCCTGTTTTTAATGCCAGAAACAAAAGGCGTACCGCTGGAAGAATTAGAAGATCAATTGTTAAATCGAACGGTAAAAGGCGCAATGTAAACGTTAGTAGCTTTATTCTTTTTATAAAGCGTCAATCCGAATATTATTACAAACCCTTTTTTATTAAATAGATATGAAATTGTTAAAGTATTTTATTGTTCTTTTTATAATAGGAATTATCATTTTATCTTGTAATAAAGAAACCACTTCTAATGAGCTGGATACCAATGTATTTCAAGAGCAGTATCGACCGCAATTTCACTTTTCGCCGCCGCAAAAATGGATGAATGATCCGAATGGAATGGTTTATTACAAAGGTGAATACCACTTGTTTTATCAACACTTTCCTGACAGTGCGGTTTGGGGACCCATGCATTGGGGGCACGCGATCAGCAAAGATTTAGTGCATTGGGAACATTTGCCAATTGCGCTTTATCCTGATGAAAATGGTTGGATTTTTTCAGGGAGTGCTGTGGTAGATTGGAAAAACACAAGTGGATTGGGTAAAGGTGGAAGTCCTCCGCTGGTTGCCATATTTACAACTCATAATGCGCCGTTGGAAAAAGCAGGGCGCAATGATTTTCAAAATCAATGTATTGCATACAGCAATGATAATGGTCGCACCTGGGAGAAATATGAAGGCAATCCTGTTTTAAAAAATCCTGGCATTAGAGATTTCAGAGATCCAAAAGTAAGTTGGCATGAAGCAAGTCAAAAATGGGTGATGGCGCTTGCTGTGCAAGATCATATTGCATTTTATACCTCTCCTGATTTAAAAAATTGGACGCATGAAAGTGATTTTGGGAAAGACAGCGGCGCGCACGCCGGCGTGTGGGAGTGTCCCGATTTATTTCCTTTGCAAGTAGAAGGGACAGCTGAAAGTAAGTGGGTCTTGTTGGTAAGTATCAATCCAGGTGGACCGAATGGCGGCTCGGCTACGCAGTATTTTATCGGAAATTTTGATGGAAAAACATTTACCAATGATCACCCTGCCGCTTCGACGCGCTGGATGGATTATGGTCGAGATAATTATGCCGGGGTTACTTTTGCGGATGTGCCTAATGAAGATGGTAGAAGGCTTTTGATAGGTTGGATGAGCAACTGGCAATATGCAAACGTTGTACCTACACAAGCTTGGCGCAGCGCTATGACCATACCTCGTGAACTTATTTTGAGAAATACGGCAGTGGGTATTCGGATGGCGTCTGTACCTGTGCAGGAGCTAGAAAAATTGCGCGGAAAAAAGAAAATAGTCTCAACTCAAGTCATTGAAAATCAGATAGATGTAACAGGGCAAATAGGATTTACGCCAGCACAAATGGAGGTGATACTGGAAGTAGAGCTTACAGCGGAAGCACAGACGCGGTTTGGCATAGAATTATCAAATTCAAAGGCAGAGCGCTATCGATTGGGTTATGATGCTGCCAAACATGAGTTTTACAGCGACCGAACGCAAGCAGGAAAGCCGTCTTTTTCGGCATTGTTTGCAGATAAAATAACCGTTGCGCCAAGACTGGGAACTGGTAATACCCTGCAATTGCACTTTTTTTTCGACCGCGCTTCCGCTGAATTATTCGCAGATGATGGTTTGACCGCACTTACGGATATCTTTTTCCCAAGCGAAGATTTTAATCAAATTAAATTTTATGCAGAAAACGGCTCCGTGAAGCTTCAAAAAGCTACGTTTTATGAGTTGAAATCTATTTGGAATGTAAATAAGAGGTAGTTTATTCATTTGCATTAAAAAAGATTGCCCAGTAATATCATGTACAGCCGTGCTATTATTCAATTATTTTCAAATGAAAAGACTTATAGGACTCTCAATTGATACCAATCCAAGTGCTTTTTTTTCGTTATATTGCCCCCTCGACTATTATAAACTCTAACCATTACTTCGAAAAGAAAAAAACATTAAAAAATTTAAACATGTCTTTTCGTTTAGACTCCAAAATAGCGATCATAACCGGCGGTGGCAGTGGCATTGGCGCAAGCATCAGCAGGGTGTTTGCGAAAGCAGGCGCACTGGTGCATATTCTCGATTTGAATTCGGATAATGCGGCGCAAGTGGCGCAGTCCATTGAGCAAGCTAGCGGGCAAGCGCAACACCACAAAGCCGACGTGACCAACCAGACACAGATGGTGGAAATTGCCCATCAAATTGCAAGCGCAAGCGGTTCGATAGATATTTTGGTGAATAGCGCCGGCATTTCGCACATTGGTAAATTGGATACGACTTCTGAAACGGATTTTGACAAAATTTATCAGGTCAATGTGAAAGGGGTTTACAATGCCATGTACGCCGTGATTCCTCAAATGAAACAGCAAAAAAGCGGCGTGATTCTGAATTTAACGTCTGTTGCATCCATGTTGGGTTTGCCCGATCGTTTTGCCTATTCGATGAGCAAAGGCGCGGTACTCACCATGACTTACACGGTGGCGCGAGATTATCTGGATTACAACATTCGCTGCAATAGTGTAGCACCGGCGCGGATTCACACGCCTTTTGTTGATAATTTTTTGGCTAAAAATTATCCTGGGCAAGAAACTGAAATGTTTGATAAATTGTCAAAAACGCAACCCATTGGTCGCATGGGCACCCCAGATGAAGTTGCGCATTTGGCACTTTACTTATGCTCGGAGGAGGCGAGTTTTATTACAGGTACAAATTTCCCGATTGATGGCGGTTTTGTTACCTTAAATACTTAATCCATCGCAAGCACATATTGCAAAAATTCTTTTGTAATAAAAATACCTAACATCCTATTATGAAATTGATACGCTTTGGCGAGCTAGAAAATGAAAAGCCTGGCATTGTAACAAAAAATAATAAACGCCTGGATGTCAGCGCTTTCGGAGAAGATTATGACCGGGCATTTTTTGCTAAGGACGGTTTGAATCGTTTGACAAGCTGGTTAGAACAACATGAATCCGACTGCACGGCAGTACCGGAAAACACGCGTTTGGGTTCGCCTATTAAAGAGCCTTCAAAACTGATCTGTGTGGGGTTGAATTATGCCCAACACGCCAAAGAAAGCGGCATGCAGCTACCATCAGAACCGGTGATTTTTTTCAAAGCGACCACCGCTATTTGTGGTCCAAATGACAATGTGGTGCTTCCTAAAAACAGTGTCAAAACGGACTGGGAAGTAGAACTGGCGTTTGTCATCGGAAAACGCGCCAACTATGTGACGGAAGCCGAAGCGATGGATTATGTGGCGGGCTATGTGCTGCACAATGATTATAGCGAGCGTGAATTCCAACTGGAACGCAGCGGTCAATGGGTAAAGGGTAAAAGTTGTGATACTTTTGCGCCGCTGGGACCTTTTTTAGCAACCAAGGATGAAATAGCGGACCCGCACAATCTTCCCCTTTGGCTTTCTGTCAATGGCGAAATGCAGCAAAACAGCACAACGGCAGATATGGTGTATAAAATTCCTTTTTTGGTACATTATATTAGTCAATTTATGACCTTATTACCTGGCGATATCATATCTACCGGTACGCCGTTTGGCGTGGGCATGGGCTTGAATCCGCCGCGTTATTTAAAACCGGGCGACGTAGTAGAATTAGGCATTGAAGGGCTGGGTGTTTCTAAACAAATTGCAGTGGCTTGTAATTAAAATAACATGGATTTACAATTAAAGAATAAAGTTATCATAGTAACCGGCGGTGCGAAAGGTATCGGGGAAGCCATTGTGCGGCAATTGGCAGAAGAAGGCGCTATTCCGGTGATTGTTGGGCGAACTCCAAAACAAGGAGACGAACTGGCACAGGCAATTCAAGACAGAGGTGGATCGGCATTTGCAATTACCCTTGAGTTGGGAACACCTGAAAGCTGCCAATCTGTTGTGAAACAGACACTTGCAAAATATCATAAAATTGACGGTTTAGTAAATAATGCGGGTGCTAATGATGGCATTGGTTTGGCAAACGGCAGCCCGGAGGCTTATTTAGCTTCTTTACAAAAAAATTTACACCATTATTATTACTTAGCGCATTATGCTTTGCCTGCTTTGAAAGCAAGCAAAGGTAACATCCTGAATATCAGTTCAAAAACAGCGTTGACGGGTCAGGGAAATACCTCCGCTTATACGGCTGCCAAAGGCGCTCAACTCGCTTTCACCCGTGAATGGGCAGTGGAGTTATTACCCTTCGAAATTAGAGTAAACGCCATCATTCCGGCAGAAGTGATGACGCCGCTGTATCAAAATTGGCTCCTTACTTTTGAAAATCCATTGGAGAAGCAACGTGCCATCGAACAGCATATTCCGCTGGGAAAACGAATGACCACAACGGAAGAAATTGCAAATATGGCGGTTTTTCTGTTGTCAGAACGCGCTTCGCATATCACCGGTCAGTGGATTTTTGTGGATGGCGGCTACGTGCACCTGGATCGGGCTTTACTTTAAATTGTAATAACAAAGTAAATGAAAATTGCTTTATTCATTCCTTGTTACATAGACCAATTTTATCCGCAGGTAGGCATTGCGACGCTGCAATTATTGGAAAAATTAGGTTGCACGGTGACCTATCCGATGCACCAAACCTGCTGCGGGCAACCAATGGCAAATGCAGGTTTTGAACGCGAAGCGATTGCTACTTATTTACATTTTGTAAATGTTTTTCAAAATTATGATTACATCGTTGCGCCTTCTGGCAGTTGTGTGTATCATGTCAGAAAGCATTATGATATCATTGAGCAAACAAAAGCGGTACAGGAGGTGCGGCAACGAACGCTGGATTTAGCGGAATTTTTATTGGATGTTTTACAAATCAAAAGCCTTCCTGCTACTTTTCCTTATAAAGTGGGGCTGCATCAAAGTTGTCACGGATTGCGCGGGCTGCGATTAGCCCCTGATTCTGAACGAGTTGAGACGGGCATTTCTAAAATTGAATCTCTTTTAAAAATGGTAAATGGATTGGAATTAGTACCCTTGGATCGAGCGGATGAATGTTGCGGTTTTGGTGGCACATTTGCGATTAATGAAGCAGCCATTTCCGTAAAAATGGGTAAAGATCGAATTGCAGATCATATTAAAAATGGTGCACAAGTATTGACAGCGGGTGATATGAGTTGCTTAATGCACTTGGAAGGAATTATCAAACGCCAACATTTACCAATTGAAATAAAACATGTAGCAGAAATTTTAAATAGTAATATTTCTGTTAATAAAGATTAAAAATTCAACGTTTCTTTTTAAAATTCTGCGTTTACAAACTTTAAAAATTTCATAAACATAAATTAAACTGAATACCCATGAACCACGCAGCAAAAGCAGCACAATTCATAGCAAACGAAGCCCGCACCGATTGGCACGATGAATCGCTCTGGTTTGTTCGGGTCAAACGGGATCGAGCGGCACACAGCATGCCAGAATGGGAGCAGTTGCGAGAACTAGCTTCGCAAATTAAAAATCATACGCTTTCTAATCTTGATACCTATTTAGCAGAATTTGAAAAAAATGTAATGAAAAATGGCGCTCATGTACACTGGGCAAAAGATGCAAACGAGCATAATCAAATTGTACTTCAAATTTTACAACAACATGCGATCAAGCATTTGGTAAAAAGCAAATCCATGCTGACCGAAGAGTGCCATTTGAATGATTTTTTGATACAACATGATATCGAAGTGATTGATACCGACTTGGGCGAAAGAATCATACAGCTGCGCGATGAGCCGCCTAGTCACATTGTTTTGCCTGCCATTCATTTAAAAAAAGAGGAAATTGGCGCGTTGTTTCATGAAAAATTACATACGGAAGCAGGTGCAACCGATCCCAAATACTTAACCGAAGCAGCTCGGCAGCATCTCCGGAAAAAATTTTTGAAAGCTGGCGCAGCGCTCACCGGCGTCAATTTTGCAGTAGCCGACACCGGCAGCGTGGTCGTTTGTACCAATGAAGGCAATGCAGATATGGGTGCTCATTTAGCACCGGTACAAATTCATTGCATGGGGCTCGAAAAAATAATACCACGATATCAAGATTTAGGCGTTTTTACTCGTTTGTTAGCACGCAGTGCCACGGGGCAGCCCGTCACCATTTATACTTCGCATCATCAACGCCCCAAAAGTGGCGGTGCAATGCACATCATAATCGTGGACAATGGTCGTAGCGCGCAGTTAGGACGAGCCGATTTTCGCAACGCGCTGAAGTGCATTCGCTGCGGTGCTTGCATGAATACTTGCCCCATTTATCGGCGCAGCGGCGGGCACAGTTATGATTCGACCATTCCAGGACCCATCGGCTCCATTCTGACCCCCGGTATTGATTTAAAAAAATACAGCGACCTGCCGTTTGCTTCGACCCTGTGCGGTTCTTGTTCTGATGTCTGCCCTGTCAAAATTGATATTCACCAACAATTATATAAATGGCGACAAGTAATAACGGAGGCGAATCATGTTTCGGCGGCTAAAAAACGCAGCATGCAAATAGCTGGAAAAATATTATCGAATTTTAAACGCTACAAACGCACAGGCAAACTGGCTTATTTTGCGCTGAAAACGATGCCACGCTTTATGATTTATAATAAACTAAATGTCTGGGGAATTGGACGAGAACTACCTACGGTTCCGAACGAAAGTTTTAAAACCTGGTATCAAAAAAATCGGCAGCATGAGTAGTAGAGATCAGATTTTATCGGCAATTCAGCAAAACAAGCCTCAATCGGTGGCGCTGCCCGTGCTTCCCAGCTTTGACGCAGCAATTGACAAAATCGCGCTCTTCCGTCAAATGGTTGAAATCGGTGGCGGCACTACTATTTTAATAGAAGCAGAAGCATTATTAAATTCTATAATATTACAATTACATCCAACTGCAACATCGATCGCTTCGACGGTTCCTTATTTTATTGGAACCATTGAATTTCAAGCCATTCAACAACCGCATGAATTGGAAACCGTTGATTTGGCGATCATTCCAAGCGCCCTCGCAGTAGCTGAAAATGGCGCACTTTGGATTACCGAACAGGATTGTTTGCATCGAGTTTTACCGTTTATTACACAACATTTAGTAATTTTAATAAAATCGGACGCTATTGTAGAAAATATGCACCAAGCTTATCAAAAAATCAAGCTCCACGAAACGGGTTTCGGTGTTTTTATTGCAGGACCTTCCAAAACTGCGGATATTGAGCAATCCCTTGTGATTGGGGCGCAGGGCGCTCGAAGCTTGACGGTGCTCCTCCTAAATTCAATTTCCTAATTTGATTATCAGACACGCTGCGTCTTTGCGCCTCCTTGTGAAATTATTTATAAAACATGCTCGATTACTTATTTAAATTTATTATAATATCATTTCCAATTGATAATCCGTATTTATTATTGCTGAAAAATCTGATTTTCAGGTATTTAATAATTTCATACTTACGCCTTCTTATTTCAAATTTAGTATAAGTGTTTCTCTTTTTGATTTAGCTTTGTTGGATACAGTTGCACTTCAACGTCCAAACTCGTTGCTTTTTTTTTGAATTTTCCAAAGACTCATAAACCTTTGTAAATAAGGGCATTGCATTGGACTCGATTCTATTTTCATTCGATTGAAATTTGAACTTGAGGAAAAAACAAAAAAATAAATGTAATCGATTACAATTTTTAAAAAAGTAGTTTATATTTGTTTGCAATATCGCATTACAGGGCAGATTTGCAATTAACTTTCTTTAATAAAGAAGGCGAGCGAAAGAAGTGTAGATGATAACTAAAATGAGAAAAAATGAAAAAGCTAATCCTTATATTACTTCTTCTAAGCCCTTTTTTGGCGCTTGATTCTCACTGCCAGCAGATTCCACTCGTTTATGAGGTTGAAAATACCGGCGCCAATTGCCCGAAGCCTGTTTTACCTGCTTTCGATGCGCTGCCAACCATTCGCCCTTTAACCGACCCGTTTGAGTGGTCAAATGGAAAGGGACGCTCGACTAAATTCGCGGACTGGCGCTGTCGCCGTGCAGAGATTGCTGCAGAAATCCAGCATTACGAAATTGGCGAAAAGCCAACTCGTCCTGATACTATCAGCGCAAGTTTTGTGGATACTATATTGACTGTAAACATAACTAAAAATGGCAATACGTTGACGCTCACCGCCCGCGTAACGCTTCCACAGGGCGAAGGTCCATTCCCCGCCGTAATCGGCATCGGTAGAAGCTCAGGCAGTCTGCCAGCCAATCTTTTTGCTAATCGTAAAATTGCCACCATTGCATTCAACTTCTCCCAAATCATGGCGCATACGCAAACCCGTGGCAAGGAACCTATGAATAAACTTTACCCCGAACTAACTTATATCGGCGCTTACAGTGCTTGGTCTTGGGGCGTGAGTCGCCTGATTGATGGCTTAGAATTGGTTAAAAATGACCTGAAAATAGACCTGAAACACCTGGCGATAACCGGTTGCTCTTTTGCCGGAAAAATGGCGCTTTTTGCCGGTGCCTTTGATGAGCGCATCGCGCTTACAATTGCGCAAGAACCTGGAGGCGGAGGCGCTGCTGCCTGGCGGGTATCGCAAACTTTGGGACAAGTGGAAACCCTGGGAAGAACGAGTCACGCCTGGTTTATAGAAGATATGTTTCAATTTTCCGGCGCTGTGCCGACCCTACCTTACGATCATCATGAATTGGTAGCAATGGTAGCGCCACGCGCCTTGTTAATATTGGGCAATCCCGATTATGAATGGTTGGCGGAGGAGTCAGGCTACGTTTCTGCCAGAGCTGCCCACGAGGTATGGAAAACGTTGGGTGTGCCGGATCGGTTTGGATTTTCAATCGTTGCCAAACATCCGCATTGCGCGCTTCCGCCCAGCCAATTCCCTGAGGTAGAAGCGTTTATAGATAAATTCTTGTTTGGAAATACCAGCGTGAATACCAACGTCCAGAAGCACCCATTTGATCAAGTTAATTACAAACGATGGTTTGAATGGTGGGGAACCGGTAAGCCGAATTTAGCGGATGCGACTGTGGATACAACTGGTGCAGAAGTGACCTATTTTGAAGCGGAATGCGCCACTTATGGTTCCGATTGGAAAATTGTGAAAAACAGCAAAGCATCCAATAAAACTTATGCAATGGCAAAATCCGGTTTAAACAGCGCAGTTGGCGCTCCAACCGGCACGGAAAGCACTTTGACCATCCCATTTTCAGTAAGTAAAGATACTTCCTACTACGTGTTTGCACACGTAAACTGCCCTTCTTCTAATGACGATTCCTTTTGGGTAAAATTGGATGATGGGAAGTTTTTTATAGTGAATGGATTGAATACAAAGGGTTGGGAATGGCTCGCTCTGACTAATGCTAAGCTAAAGCCTGGTACGCACACTTTGACCATTGCTTACCGCGAAGATGGCGCTTTGTTGGATAAATTAGCCATCACCACGTTTAGACATAGTCCTGACAAACTGAAAGATAAAGATGCGTTGAATCTTTGCAAACCAATATTGAAATAAACAAAGGCGCTCAATGGTATGGCGCTGGCAATTATCGAATCAAAAAAAAGAATAAAAGGGAAGATTGTAATAACCGCCACGTCATCAGGAATCAATAAAAGTGTCGTAGAAATAAAAAGTAAATAAACATCATAATTGATTGAAATAATTATACAAACATAAAGATTTTATTTGGTTAGGTAGTTTCATACATCATTTCGAGTTGTTGAACGGGCGTAGTTAGATGCCCTTCAAAGGCATGCGCCCGGTTTAACTTTTTGTAATATAGCAAGACGTCAAACGGCGTGACCGTTTTTTACTGCCTAACTTAATTAATGAATACTACACCTGAAATTTGATGGGTAATTTTATAAAAATTGATAAATAAGTAGTACGATATGATACAAACAATGCGTTGGTTTGGTCCCAAAGACCCCGTGCCGCTTGCACATATCCGGCAGGCGGGTTGTAGTGGCGTGGTGACCGCCTTGCACCAGATACCCGTTGGCGAAGTGTGGACAGTAGAGGAAATTCAAGCTCGAAATGCAATGATTACGGGGGCTGGAATGCGCTGGGAGGTGGTCGAGAGCTTGCCTGTACACGAAGACATTAAGAAAGGCTTGCCAAGCCGGGAGATGTACATTGCCAATTATCAGCTATCACTGCGCAATCTGGCGGCTTATGGTGTGCGCACGGTTTGTTATAATTTTATGCCAGTGCTCGACTGGTCGCGCACGGCGCTGGAATATGAATTGCCGAATGGTGCTCGCACCTTGCGTTTTGTATGGGAAGATTTTGCAATATTTGATTTGTGCATTTTGAAACGTCCAAACGCGGAAGCTGATTACTCGGAAGAAGTACAACAAGCTGCTTTTCAACGATTTGCGCAAATGTCTATTGAAGAAAAAGATACGCTGCAACGCACGATTCTGCTGGGATTGCCTGGTTCAGAGGAGTCTTTCCAGTTGTCCACTTTTCAAAGTTATTTAGATACTTATCATGAAATTGGCGACGCAGAATTACGTGCGCATTTGTACTATTTTCTGCAAAAAGTCGCGCCAGTCGCTGCTGAAGTAGGCGTCAATATTTGCATTCACCCCGACGACCCGCCGCGTCCGCTCTTGGGTTTGCCGCGCGTGGTGAGCACGATGTCCGATTTGCAACAACTACTCGACGCTGCGCCGTTACGTGCCAATGGATTGACGTTTTGCACGGGTTCGTTGGGCGTTCGTGCGGATAATGATTTGCCTAAAATGGTCGAAAAATTTGCGGATCGCATTCACTTCATTCACTTGCGGGCAACGCAGCGCGAGGAAAATCCACTCAATTTTCACGAGGCAGAACACTTGTATGGGGATGTAGATATGTATTCCGTTGTGAAAGAACTGGTTTTGGAAGAAAATCGCCGTAGTGAGTTGGGGTTAAGCGATGCGCAAATCCCATTCCGACCCGATCATGGGCATCAAATGCTCGATGATTTGAATAAAAAAACCTACCCAGGCTACTCCGCCATTGGGCGCTTGAAAGGCTTGGCTGAAATTCGAGGATTAGAATATGGCATTCGTCGTTCTTTAAATGAAAATCATGTTAAGAATAGTAACAATATGCATTTGGCTGATACTGTGCCTGCAAGCGAAAGCAGATGACGGTTATCGGCTTTGGTTAAAATATGATTTGATTCAAGATGTAAAGATGCGCAATCAATATTTAGCAAGTGCTAAATATATTGCAGCTTCATCCACTGATCCGATTGTGAAAACTGCCGTGCAGGAATTGCAAATGGGCTTGCAGGGGCTTTTAAGTAAATCCATTCCAATTAAAGCAACTAGCTCAGAAACAGGAGGTATTATATTAGAAATTATTACAGAGCAAAAGCAAAATCTGGGTAATGACGGTTTTGCCATTGCAATACAAAAAGGAAAAATTATAATTTCTGCGAATCAGGCAGCCGGATTATTATATGGCGCGTTCGATTTATTACGTTCCATTCAAACCATTACACCGCTTGATAAAATGGCTAAAACGAGCCAACCGCTTATTCAGTTGCGCATGCTCAATCATTGGGACAATGTGAATGGCACGATTGAACGGGGCTACGCCGGTGCTTCGCTGTGGAAATGGTACGAACTGCCCGAAACGCTGGATCCGCGCTACCGCGACTACGCCCGCGCGAACGCTTCCCTCGGTATCAATGCAGTGGTACTTAATAATGTAAATGCCAGCGCCCGGTTTTTAACGGCAGAATATTTAGCAAAAGTAAAAGCTTTAGCGGATTTATTTAGAGAATATAACATTAAAGTTTTCTTATCTATTAATTTTGCTTCGCCCAAAATTCTCGCCCGACTTAAAACATCCGATCCTTTAGACCCGCAGGTACGCACCTGGTGGACAGACAAAGCAAAAGAAATTTATACGTATGTTCCTGATTTTGGCGGATTTCTGGTAAAAGCAAACTCCGAAGGCGAACCGGGCCCGCAGGAGTACGGGCGCACCCACGCCGATGGTGCCAATATGCTGGCAGAAGCATTACAACCACATAATGGTTTGGTGATATGGCGGGCATTTGTCTATAGTCCTGATCCTCAAGGAGATCGCTTCAAAGAAGCCTATAATGAATTTAAACCTTTAGACGGGACATTTAATAAAAATGTAATAATCCAGGTTAAAAATGGTCCGATTGATTTCCAACCGCGCGAACCTTTCAGCCCGCTTTTTGGCGCGATGCCGAAAACGCCGTTGGCAATGGAATTTCAAATTACACAAGAATATTTAGGCTTCGCCACGAATTTAGTTTATCTCGCACCGCTATTTAAAGAAGTCTTAGAATCAGACACTTATGCGAATGGAAAAGGTTCTACGGTTGCAAAAGTAGTGGATGGTTCGGTGCATAATTATCCAATTACGATCATGGCAGGCGTGGCGAATACCGGTTCGGACCGCAACTGGACGGGGCATTTGATGTCGCAGGCAAATTGGTATGCCTTTGGTCGTCTGGCTTGGAACCACAATTTAACTTCCGAGCAAATTGCCGATGAATGGATTAAAATGACATTAACAAAAGATAAAAATGCGCTGCAAACTATTAAAGATATGCTATTAAAATCGCGGGAAGTGTATGTCAATTTTACAACACCGCTGGGTTTACATCATGTTATGGGGCAGAGTATTCACTTTGGTCCAGAGCCTTGGCTGGAGCGCAGCGCCCGCCCTGACTGGACTTCCATTTATTACCATCGTGCTGATTCTGTGGGCATTGGCTTCAATCGCAAAGCAAGCGGCAGCAACGCTTTATCCTTGTACCATCCTGAAGTGCAAAAGCAATGGAATGATCCTGCAACGACAGATTTAAAATATTTACTCTGGTTTCATCATATTAATTGGAATCAACAATTGTCAACCGGTAGAACACTTTGGGAGGAATTGGTGACGCGTTATTACACCGGAGTAAATGAAGTAAATGAAATGCAAAAAGAATGGGCAAGTGTAAAAGGAAAAGTTGATCCTGAAATTTTTGCAGATGTAGCAGGAAGATTGGCAGCGCAGCACCGGGAAGCCCTGAATTGGCGGGATGCCTGCGTGTTGTATTTCCAAACTTTCTCCAAACAACCGATTCCAGCGCCTTTTAAAAAACCGGAACGAACTTTAGAAGAACTAAAAGAAATTGTAAGAATTTATCAATTACGATAGTTAACGCCTATCATCAAACTAACAAGTAAATGATTAACTTACACAAAAAAAATGGACACGCCGATATTCTGGAGGAAAGAAAAGCTTTTCCGACTGTCTTTTCGCTGGAAAATAAAATCGTGCTGATTACGGGCGGCGGCAGTGGCATTGGCTTTGATATCGCGCAGTGCATGGTGCTCGCGGGTGCTCGTGTCATTATTACAGGACGACGAGAGGCGCCTTTACAAGACGCAAAAGAAAAATTGGGTAAAAATGCTTATTGCATTGTGAATGATGTAACGGAACTAAATAACTTGGAGAATTTAGTCGAACAAGTTGAAAATGAGATCGGTGCAATTGATATACTAGTAAATAACGCTGGTATTAATATGAAAAAACCGGCATTGGAAGTGACGGATGAAGACTTTAATCACATTGTACAAACCAATCTCAACGCCGTTTTTGCACTCACCCGCGCCTGCGCGAGCCGAATGATCAAGCGTCAATCGGGCGTTATATTAATGATTTCTTCTATGGCTGCTTATTATGGCATTGATCGGGTGGTGGCGTATGCGGCGTCCAAGTCGGGCGTGGAAGGAATGGTTAAAGTTTTAGCTTCTGAATTTTCAAAATATAATGTTCGAGTAAATGCCATTGCGCCTGGTTTTATTGAAACCAATATGATGAACACGGCAATGAAAAGCGATCCCGACCGCATGAATAAAGCGCTGAACCGTACACCAATGGGGCATTTTGGCAAACCGGAGGATATTGGCTGGGCTGCGGTTTTCTTGGCATCGGAAGCGGCGCAGTACATCACGGGCATTTCCCTACCGGTGGATGGCGGTAATGCTATAGGATTTTAATAAAAATTTATTATAATTAAATTATAAAATGGTAATAATTATGAAACGAATTTCAATATTAACCTTGTTTCTTTTAATAGGTACGCTTACTTTTGCGCAAATGGAAGGCAAAAAGCCTATCTCTGAGCCTTTGGTGTCGCACATTTACACCGCCGATCCTTCTGCGCATGTTTTTAATGGCAAAATTTATATTTATCCTTCTCATGATATTGAATCGGGTGTAAAAGAAGACGAGGAAGGTGGACATTTTGATATGAAAGATTATCATATCCTGTCTATGAAAAAAATCGGTGGCAAAGTCAAAGACCACGGCGTAGCCCTTGATATTAAAGACGTTCCATGGGCAGGTCGTCAAATGTGGGCACCGGATGCGGCATATCATAATGGCACGTATTATTTATATTTTCCGGTAAAAGACAAGCAGGATATTTTCAGAATTGGCGTAGCAACAAGTAACAAACCAACTGGTCCGTTTAAAGCCGAGCCAGAACCGATCAAGGGTAGCTATAGCATTGATCCTACGGTTTTTAAAGATACAGACGGAACGTACTATATGTATTTTGGCGGCATTTGGGGCGGTCAGTTGCAACGTTGGGATGATAATAAATATAATGCAAAAGCGGAGCTAAAAAAGCCGGATGAAGTGGCATATTTACCAAGAGTGGTGAAAATGAATGCTGATATGAAAAGTTTTGCGGAGGAAGTAAAAGAAGTGCGACTGGTGGATAAAAATGGTAAACCTTTTACAGAAAAGGATAATGATAAGCGCTTTTTTGAAGCAGCGTGGATGCATAAATACAATGGAAAATATTATTTCTCCTACTCCACCGGCGATACGCATAATCTTTGTTACGCCATTGGTGACAACCCTTACGGTCCATTTACTTACCAGGGCATTTTATTAAAACCGGTACAGGGTTGGACGAATCACCATTCCATTGTAGAATTTAAAGGTAAATGGTATTTATTTTATCATGATGTGCAAATATCCGGTAAAACGCACCTGCGCAATGTAAAAGTGACCGAATTGAAATATAATCCGGACGGTACGATTCAAACGATTGAGCCTTATAAATAAGTTAAATGGAAAAATTATAAAACTAAATAATGATTCAATCATGAAAAGTTTAGTTTTAATCATATTATTGGCAGTTGGCATTACTTGTTACGCCCAGGATTATAAAAATTATCCGATGTGGGATCATCAATTGCCCACAGAGCAGCGCGTAAAAGATGTGGTCAGCCGTTTGACTTTGGAGGAAAAAGTAGCGCAAATGCTCAATGCCGCGCCTGCCGTTCCTCGCCTAGGCATTCCGGCGTATGACTGGTGGAATGAGGTATTACACGGTGTGGCACGCACGCCTTTCCGCGTCACCGTTTATCCGCAAGCGATTGCCATGGCGGCAACCTGGGACACCACTTCGCTGCGCCAAATGGCGGATTACTCGGCATTGGAAGGGCGGGCAGTTCACAATAAAGCCATTCGATTAGGACGCACCAATGAACGTTATTTGGGTTTAACTTATTGGACACCAAACATTAACATATTTAGAGATCCTCGCTGGGGACGAGGACAAGAGACCTACGGCGAAGACCCTTTCCTCACAGCGATGCTCGGACGGGCGTTCGTGCACGGTTTGCAAGGAGATGATCCAAAATACCTGAAAGCAGCTGCCTGCGCCAAGCATTTTGCAGTGCACAGCGGTCCGGAGCCGAGTCGCCACTCAGACAATTTTAATCCGACCACTTATGATTTGTGGGACACTTATTTACCTGCTTTTAAAGAATTAATTACAAAAGCCAACGTAGCGGGCGTGATGTGCGCGTACAATGCGCTGTACGGGCAGCCCTGCTGCGGAAGTGATCCTTTGATGAATGATATTTTGCGAAAGCAATGGAATTTTACAGGGTATGTAACAAGCGATTGCTGGGCAATTGACGATTTTTTTAAATATCATAAAACCCATCCAGACGCTACAAGTGCTGCGGTGGACGCCGTTTTGCACGGAACGGATGTAGAATGTGGCACTTCGGTTTATAAATCTTTACTAGATGGCGTAAATAAAGGTTTAATAAAAGAGGAACAATTGGATATTTCTTTACAACGCTTATTTACCATTCGTTATAGACTGGGCATGTTTGATCCGCCTTCGATGGTAAAATATGCACAAACGCCTGAATCTGTCCTGGAAGCGCCTGAGCATCAGACACATGCACTCAAGATGGCACGGCAATCCATTGTGTTATTAAAAAATGAAAATAATACGTTACCGCTCCGTAAAAATATTAAGAAAATAGCAGTCGTTGGTCCAAATGCAGATAATACGATTTCGGTTTTAGGCAACTATAATGGAATTCCGTCCAATATTATATCTGCATTACAAGGCATTAAAAACAAAGTGGGTAAAGACGTGGAAGTGGTGTATGAAAAAGCGATTAATTTCACAAATGATACTTTACTCGCTTATGCGGATGTATCTAAACAATTGAGTTGGAATGGGCAGCAAGGCGTTCAGTCTGAATATTATAATAATGTAAATTTGGAAGGTAATCCTGTATCAGTTAGAATGGAAGTCAAAGTAGATCATTTCTGGCAGGAAGGCGAAAATGTAATAAATTCGATTAAAGCGAATAACTTTTCAGCGAGATATACCACCAATTTTATAGCCGATAAAGACGGTTTTATTACATTTGAAGTAGAGGCGGATGATGGCTATCGTTTTTTAGTAAATGATAAAGAAGTGCTAAATGCCTGGCAGCGAAACCGTTGGGGCGCAAGAACTTATAAATTAGAAATTACGAAAGGTGCTACGTACAAACTGGTACTTGAATACTGGCAAGGGGAAGGTAAAGCAAATGTAAGATTAAGCGCTGGTAATTTTGAACGTACAAATTTTAATGCGTTAGTAAATAGAATTAAAGATGCAGATGCTATTATTTACGTCGGCGGTATTTCGCCTCAGTTGGAAGGCGAAGAAATGCGCGTGGATTATCCGGGATTTAATGGTGGTGATCGTACTTCTATTTTATTACCAAGCGTGCAAACGGATTTACTAAAAACATTAAAAACATTAAATAAACCCATCGTTTTTGTAATGATGACAGGTAGTGCGATTGCCGTTCCCTGGGAGGCGCAAAACATTCCGGCTATCGTCAATGCCTGGTATGGCGGGCAGAGCGCGGGTGCTGCCATTGCGGATGTGCTATTCGGCGATTATAACCCTGGCGGGCGTTTACCGGTTACTTTTTATAAAAATGATAATGATTTGCCGGATTTTAGTAGTTATGATATGAGCGGGCGTACGTATCGTTATTTTCAAGGCGAAGCATTATATCCATTCGGCTACGGATTAAGTTATACGACGTTCAAATATAATAAGCTAAAAATTCCTGCTAAAATTCAAGCTGGTAAAAATGTAATGATTCAAGCTACCATTACAAATACCGGTAAAATGGCTGGCGAAGAAGTTGCGCAATTGTATATTTCCTATCCAGGCATTACAGAAAAAGCACCGATCCACGCCCTGAAAGGCTTCCAACGCATTTCATTGAAATCAGGGGAAAGTAAAACCATTACATTCAATGTAACGCCGGAGGAACTATCTCTTGTAAATGAAAAAGGCGAATCGTATCAGCCCAAAGGCAAAGTAATGATTAGCATAGGCGGCGGGCAACCGAATGTGAAAAACAAGACCAATTCTAATGTTTTAGTAAAAGAATTAACCGTTTTATGATATTTTTTGCGAGAATAAAATGATAATTTCATTCCAGTTGTGTCCATATAAATAGCTAAAAATCAAGGCGATTACATTTTGATTAAAAAAGGAAAATGAGTCTAAATTAGAAAGCTATAAAGAAGATAAATAATGGCGAACAACCATTGGATTAGCCCAGGTAAAATTTGAAACATTGGTAGATTTGTTCAAAGGGAGTTACAAGCAATAGAATGGAGTAAGTCTGAAACAAGGGGCGCGTAATTTGAAGAAAGTATTGACTTTAAAGCGCTACGGAGAGGTGGTGTTTTATGTGTTATTTTAATTGGATATAATAAGATCATGTGCGACTTCTCCGAAGTCGGATGGCTGCCATAGAGGAAAGTTAAGAAGTGTATAGCGACCTCGTAGAGGTTGTACCCTGCTAATTGTCAAAGACTTATTTGCTCTTTTATCCATTATTCACGTTATTTTTATAATTGCCAACCTGGAATTTTAAATAATGGAATTAACAGGGATGCTTTTGTACAAATTGGCGTTATTATGGAATCAGATGATGCCCAAAGTGATGCTTTCATAAAGGTTTGTCAGCATTGTATAAAATCCCTTCAAGCAAA
>CAZFBN010000049.1:0-33421 GCA_964517145.1 uncultured Saprospiraceae bacterium | reverse complement strand
AGATACCAGCTAAGTTTATATATTAAATAAAATCTTTAATTTTAAACAACTTCTATGTTAGAATAGGTTTTTTGTCTGTTCGTATCCAAAATTTAGCGATAAAAATTGTCTTTTCGTAGGAAGGCATAGCATTTTGCTGTGCGAATTAATATTTTTTATCACCCGATTAAATACATGATTATGAAAACCCGACTGTTTTTGGCAGCATTGTTAGTCTGCTGCATTTGGACAACTACTTTTACTCAAAATTGGTATCAGGCGAGTACGCCGTCGCTCACCACTGAAATGTTGATTACCTACGAGGGATTTATTGCGTATCTACTTGACATTGAATTTGATAACGACGAAAAAATGAAGTTGCGCCAGTTTGTACACGGGTATTGGCAAACAAGGGACGCGGAAAAAATTCAAACGACCTTGAATATTCTAGAATTATGTGAACAATTTATGGCACGAGAGGCAGAAGAACGCGAACTATTGCGGATGCAAATGCTGCCTAATATTTTGCTGGAAACGATGAAATACGCTAAGCAGGGCGACGCGGAGGCACAATTGCTGCTGGATACATATTATCGCAATAATCCGCCGATTGCACCTGGCAATCCGCCGTTGACTCGCGATATGGTGGATGCGTTTTTAAATGCCGATTATTTTGTACAAACCCAGCTTTATAAAAAGAAAATGTTGCCGATGGACGCCAAAAATAAGGAAATCACTTATAAAAAAGCAGCGGAAGATTATAAAAAACTTACTGCTGAACAGCAAAAACAAATTGCGGAATATTCCTTGAAATTTGGTGCTTTGCAAATTCAATGGAAAAACATGAGTCCACAGGAGCGGCTAATGGCGCAGGTGAATTATGGTGCGACCGATAACTTATCTGCGCAGGATAAAATGCAGATTGCTCAGATGCAGCAACAACTACGGCACATGAGTAGTAATCATGCTATGAAAATGTTTACCAACGAACTAAATTTTATGCAACAAAGCCAGCAAATGATTATGGGCAGCACGCCTCGTTGGAATCCGGCATGCAATTGTTATGAGCAAATTGGCGGTATAGTGACCGAATTTCGTTAAATAAATAAAACGGCGTCAAGTAGTAGTCTGTGCTACTTGACGCTATGTCAAATTAGTTTTGTATAAATGCGATTAGGATAAACGTAACGCAGTTCTCAAAGCTTTTCGTCTAAAGTCTCCTCCAGTCCATTATCATTTAGCTCATCTAACAATTCCGGTGGCAACTGCTTCGAGGTCTTCGCGCCCAGGGCTTTAATTTTTTCTGCCCTACCTAATAAAGTATGACCGTATTTACGAGAATCAGTTAATTTATTCATCGCATCATGATAGGCACCTTGTGCGGAATCGAGCCGCTGACCCAACAGACGCAGGTCTTCTACAAATGTACATAATTTGTCATATAATAAACCACTTTGACGAGCAATTTCCATTACATTGTTTTTTTGTTTTTCCTGTTTCCAAAGGTACGACACCGTGCGCATGGTGGCGAGTAGGGTAGAGGTGGTGACAATCACAATATTACGGTCTAACGCATCTAAAAACAATTTATTATCATATTGAATCGCGGCATTCAACGCCGGCTCGATGGGTACAAAAAGCAATAAATAATCCGGGGCATTAATTTGATATAAATGTTGATAATTTTTACTACTCAAATCTTTGATGTGTTGGCGCAGGCTGTTGCAATGGGCTTTCAGGCAGCGTTGTTTTTCTGCGTCTTCTTTGACAGTATAAAATTGCTCGTAAGCTACTAAAGAGACTTTTGAATCAAGTATTAAATGCTTATTCCCAGGCAGTTCGATAATAAAATCAGGACGCTTTTGCTGCCCGTCTTCATCCAGAAAACTCGGCTGCGCGCGGTAGTGTATGTTTTTGGTTAAACCCGCTTTTTCCAATAATAATTCGAGGCGAAATTCGCCCCAGTCGCCCTGGGTTTTATTATCTCCTTTTAAAGCCGTGGCGAGATTATTCGCATCTTGACTAAGTTGCTGATTGAGTTGGCGCAGATTTTCTATTTCGGTTTTTAAAGAAATGCGGTCTTTGGCTTCGTCAATAAATTTCCGTTCAATCGAATCTTCAAAATCTTTAATTTTTTCACGTAAAGGATGTAATAAGTCATTGAGTTGCTGCGAATTTTGCGCCGTAAATTTTTGACTTTTCTCTTCTAACAATCGGTTGGCGAGGTTTTCAAACTCAATGCGCGCCTGATTTTGTAATTTTTCGACTTCTTGTTGCTGGTTATTTAGTTTTTCATTTACATATTTAAAATCCTGCTGAGTGGCGGTGAGTTGTGCGGAGAGCGCCCGGATTTCCTCGTTTTTCTCCTGCAAATCCTCTTTTTGCACATCAGCTTGTTGTTGTAAATTTTCATACAATTCGCGTAACACATAACGACTTTCCACTTCCGCTGACGTGAGGATGCCTCGTGTAAAACGGATTTTTGCAATCAGCCAGCCGATGATTCCGCCAATGAATAAACCGAACAATAAGTACAGGAAAATCAAGCTTTCTGACATATTTGGTTTTTCTTTGTGCGTAAAGTTGCAATATTATTGGCAGTTTATCAACTTTTTGGTACGATTTTAAAAACAAATTGGTTTGGTATAAGGCTGATTTGGTATTTTGCAACATCAAATAAATGAAAGTAGGAGTGCTAACGAGCGCATCATTTTTACTTTTTCATTATTTTAATTGTTTGAATATGCTTTTCATTTTCAATTTTTAATATATAAAAACCGCTTAGAATATTTCCTGTTGCCAAATCATATTGACTGTCTGCAAATTTCCCATGCTGTATTAATTTTCCTAATGGATTATAAAGGTGATAACTAGTAATGCCACTTACATTATTATCTGCGTGTATGCGAACGACGTCATCGGCGGGATTGGGATAAACCGAAAATTTTGAATTATTTACCTGTTTTTCATCAACATTTACTGTATTACAATTCAATTCATTAATAAATGCCCAGATATCGTCGTTATAAGTAAATGGCACCAGCGAATCGTCAGGAGCGTCTCCCATTCTTATCCAAACCATGTTTTGAGAAGGAATTACATTGATAAATTGTCCGTTTTTTCCTAATGCTGCAATCATATCATTTGGGGCATTCGGATTCATGCTGCCGGAAAACAAAAATTGAGTTTGCGGAATTCTATAACTATTTTTTCCATTTAGCCACCACAGATAACCGTATGATTCATTCAAATTCTGAGAGGAATTGACCATTGCATTAAAATAGCTGGTATCGGTTAAAATCTGTTTTCCGTTCCAATTTCCCTTGTTTAGTATCAATAAGCCAAACCGAGCCATACTTCTGGCGGTGCTAAAAAACACATTATTATAACCTTGTTGTAGATAGAGCCCGTCCATGCCAATGGGATTTTTAACTTTTTGATTGGTATATAAATTTAGGGTTTGTCCCGTAGCATTTTCGATTACGCCATCCAACAGAGTATAAGGTCCATTATGATATGCCCACCTTGTCCCAGCATCTGCCAAATACTGCAAGCAGGTATCTATGGTGCAGAAAGGGTCAGATACGCGGTCATCTAAGCCCGATGTCATGGTAAGCTGGTGCCAAATCGTTATTTTTTCTTCCTGAGTGGGCGTACAACTCGTCCAGCCCTGCCCAAGATAAGTCGAGGTTTTATCCGTAATGCTCAAATAATTTTCCTGTTGTGCCATTCCAACCATGAATGCAGTGAGGGTTTTGCCCGCTGAAGCCCAATACCAATTTGAAGAGGCAGTATGTCCATTAAAATACTGTTCTAAAACAATCTTTCCATCTTTTAATAAAATGAATGCTTTGGTATTATTGGAGTTTAAAAAATCATAAAGCCGATCAATTTTATCTTGACACCATCCTAAATTGGATGGCGCAATCGTGTCCCAAACGCCAGACGTGTTGGGCGGGAAATACAATTGAGCCGAAAGGGTTGTAGTGATAATGCTCAAGCAAAAAATGAGTAGCATATTTTTCATGGTGTAATTATTTTTGATATATGCGTTAGACTAGCTTATTGTTAAAAAGTTTAATGCAAATGATAGACGATTTTGAATGTTTTTAGCAAGTTGAACTGCTGTGGTTACAAAAGTTTTAAAGTTTGAACACCTATTATGCAATTCTATTTATTAAAATGCTCCAAAAACATATTGTTATTTAATATTGGAATTTTATGAACAATACCACATTTCATTCTTTATCAAAATATACTTACCAACCGGAATATTTTTTAATCTTAGCTGGGTTTAATTCCCCGACGCTTGCGTCGAAAAAATAAATCAGTGCCGTTATGATACCCCGATGGCTCTGCCTCGGGGTAGTTTATTTTAATTTCTTTCAATATATTGAAAATCAGTTACTTAATTTTAAAATATGCGTTTACAAACGTTTACAAACGACTACAAACGGCATTAACCGTTTATTATACGACTCTTCCCTTGACAGGGCTGCATCTTTGTGGCATCAGAAAATGGATTTGCATAACAAAAAAATGTGTCATGAATAACCTTAGAAATCGAGTCCAATTAATTGGGCACCTGGGCAAAGATGCAGAATTTAAACAACTAGAAAATGGCAATTCGCTGGCGCGGGTTTCTATTGCAACGAAGGAAGTGTATCACAATCAGAAAGGAGAAAAAGTCGTGGACGTACAATGGCATTATCTCATTGGCTGGGGAAAGCTGGCAGAAATGATGCAGGTCATGTTTCAAAAAGGAAAAGAAGTAGCCATCGAAGGCAGACTGACGCACCGCATGTTTGAGGACAAAGAAGGAAACACTCGTTATTTGTCGGAAATCGTAGTGAACGAATTTATGCTGTTGAACTGAATCGTGCAAGAATGCCCTCTTCCATTGGGGTTATAATGGAAATTTAACAATTTTTTAAACCTCAGTAGTTAGGCTTTGACATCCTAAAATTTGGCGTCTAACTTCTGATTTCAAAAACTGTAATATGAATAGCATTAAAAACAGCGTCACGCTTATTGGAAATTTAGGAAAAGACCCTGAAATCAAACAATTTCAAAGTGGTCGGTCAGTTGCACGTTTTTCATTGGCTACCAACGAGACTTACCGCAATCAGAAAGGGGATAAAGTTACTTCTACTCAATGGCATAACATTGTAGCTTGGGGGAAGACAGCAGAAATGATGAACAATCTGTTGAAAAAAGGAAAGGAAGTGGTCGTACATGGTAAATTGACGTATCGCACTTACGAAGATAAAGAAGGTGTTACTCGGTTTATTCCTGAAATTGTAGCAGATGAATTCGTCGTATTGAGTTGAGCTGAAATCACAATACTTGATTGCCATAATTAAGTAGAGGAAGGGATGTCCGGTTGCTGCGGGGATACGACTGCTGCACCGGCATTCTGCTATTTTAATTTCTAAAATGTAAAATAATAAAGCATATAAAATTTATAATAAACTTTGAATGAAAAACCTGATTCTGAGTTGTAAAAATCACTATCTACTAACAGCCGATTAATTTCTATAATAATTGACCATCGACTATTTATAATCAGCTATCGACTTCTAAATGTTTTTGGTGGATTCACACGCTTTTGCATGAATTCGAGTGAAAATTTTGCAACTCTAAAAATTTTATAACTGGCTATACCTCATTTAGCAACTCCTATCGCTGAACACTTCAAGGCTTTTTAGTGTATAAGTAAAGTATTATTTTTTACTTCGATGCAGCTAATCAAGAAAACACCAGACCTGCTCATTCGTTTACAAGAATTTGAGGTCTTTAAAGATATAGAGCACAAGGCGTTGGAATGGCTCTATGAGCACTCGCGCTATGCTTTCTACCAGGAAGGTGAATTGATGTTTCAACCTGGCAAGCCGTCAGACTACATGTTGATCATCCTCAAAGGTGTTTGTTCTATTGAATTTGAACAAAATGGAGAAATGCGTCCTTCTGGTACTTGGGAAGCTGGCGACGTAACGGGGGTGTTGCCTTTTTCTCGTATGAAGGAGGCGCGCGCTTATGGGCGAGTGATCGAGCCTTGTTATGTGCTGGAGTTGCACAGGGATTTATTTGTGGAGATGGTGAATCAAAGTTTTGAACTGACGCAAGCTTTGGTAGCAGTGATGACTGACAGAGTGCGTGATTTTACACAATTGAGATTACAAAATGAAAAGCTGATTTCTTTGGGTAAATTATCGGCAGGTTTGGCGCACGAGTTGAATAATCCGGCAGCGGCAATGGTGCGTAATGCAGATGAATTGTACAAACGACAACATCATACACCTGAGCGATTCAAAGCGATTATGACCATGCGCGTTACCCCGGAGCAAACGGATCAGGTAAATGCCATTCTTTTTTCTAAAATTGAAAATGCGGATCAGGTAGAATTGTCCTTGTTAGAGCGGGAATCTAAAAAAGATGACATTACAGATTGGCTTGAAGATCAAGGTGTTGAAAATGGAGAAGCAATTGCTGATACTTTAGTCGATTTCGGATTTGAATTGGAGGATTTAGTGCAGATTGCAGCTATTGTTCAAAATCAACATCTCGATTCCATTTTATGGTGGATAGAGAACACTTTAACAGCGGAAAGATTGCTGTTAGAAATGAAAGAATCAGCCGGACGTATTGCTACTTTGATTAATGCGATTAAATCTTACACGCACATGGACCGGGGTAGCGCTATGGTGGCGACCAATATCCACGAGGGTATTAAAAGCACCTTGACCATATTGAAACATAAGATTGTGAAGAAGGATATTCAAATTGTCAAAAATTTCAACTTGGATATTCCTACAATCTTGGCGAATCCTGGCGAATTAAATCAAGTGTGGACAAACATTATAGACAATGCAATTGATGCGATGGAGGCTAAAGGCTCCTTGACAATTGACACCTGCGACGACCATCGTTATGCAAGAATTGACATTACAGACAGCGGAAATGGTATTTCGGAAGAAAACTTAAATCGGATTTTTGATCCATTTTTTACAACAAAACCTGTAGGACAAGGTACGGGTATGGGCTTAGACATCGTTAAAAAAATTGTAGATCGCCACAAGGGAGATATTCAAGTGACGTCTACACCAGGTAAGACAACCTTTACTGTTTGTTTGCCTTTATCGCAGCATCAGATGCAACATTAAAACCCATTCCATCACGAACATCCTTTGAAAAATGGCAGAAGATAAAAAGAAACCCATCATACTTTCTGTGGATGATGATCCGCAGGTTTTGCGTTCTCTCAAGAATGATCTGAGGGCGGCATTCCGAGATGAATATCGCATTATCAGTACAGATTCTGCGCTTGAAGCCCTGGAAAGTTTGCCCGAATTGAAGAAAAAAGGGGAAGTCGTTGCCCTTTTTGTTTCGGATCAGCGTATGCCACAAATGGAAGGCGTTGATTTTTTAGAACGCGCTAAAACGATTTTTCCAGAGGCTAAACGAGTATTGCTGACGGCTTATTCCGATACGGATGCTGCCATTAAAGCAATTAATGATGTACAATTGGATTATTATTTAATCAAACCCTGGGATCCTCCTGCGGAGAAGTTGTATCCTGTGCTTCGGGACTTGCTGGATGCGTGGGAGCAAAGCTATGTTCCTGAATTTCAAGGTATTAAAATAATCGGGTATCAATATTCTCCAAAATCCCACGAAATCAAAGATTTTTTAGCGGGCAATTTGCGTCCTTACCAATGGTTGGACATCGAAATGAATCAAAAAGGACAGGAATTGCTGAATTTATATGACCTCGAGCGCCGAGCATTACCGGTGGCTATTTTTGAAGATGGCACGTATTTGTCGCAACCCGATGCCCGCCAACTGGCAGAAAAAATTGGTTTGAATCCGAATGCAAAGTCTGATTTATACGATGTAGTCATTATTGGAGCTGGCCCGGCAGGTTTGGCGGCAGCGGTTTACGGTGGTTCAGAAGGTTTGAAAACGTTGCTTGTAGAAAAACGCGCACCTGGAGGGCAGGCTGGTACGAGTTCCAGAATTGAAAATTATTTGGGTTTTCCATCGGGAGTGAGCGGTTCAGATTTGTCCCATCGAGCCATTACGCAAGCCCAGCGCTTTGGTGTTGAATTTTTAGCACCGCAGGAAGTAATTGACATTAAAAATAATGGTATTTACAAAACTTTGACTTTGAGTGATGGATCGCTAATTAACACCAAAAGTATTGTCATAACAACTGGTGTGGATTATCGGCGGTTACTGGCAGTGGGTGTTGATAATTTTACTGGCGCGGGTGTTTATTACGGCGCTGCAATCACAGAGGCGAATGGCTGCAAAGATCGGTCGGTTTTTGTGGTAGGCGGTGGTAATTCGGCGGGTCAAGGGGCGGTTTATTTGTCAAAATATGCCAAAAAGGTAACAATTTTAATTCGCAAAGAAGACCTGACTTCGACCATGTCTTCCTATTTGATAGATCAAATTAATGCCATCCCCAATATTGAAGTTCAAGGCAGACGAGAGGTAGTCGAGGCGTGTGGAAATGGGCACTTGCAACGTTTGGTCATAGAAAATATAGAAGATCAGTCTCGGTACTCTGTTGATGCAGATGCGTTGTTCATTTTTATTGGGGCGAAGCCTATTACAGAATGGTTGGGAGGAAAAATTATTCGGGACGAAAAGGATTATTTGATTACAGGTCGGGATTTATTTTTGAACCAAGATTTCAAGCGTGTTTGGAAATTAGATCGGGAACCCTACCTGCTGGAAACCTGCGTTCCAGGCATTTTTGCGGCGGGCGATGTGCGTTCAGGAGCTATGAACCGCATTGCCTCGGCGGTGGGAGAAGGTGCGATGGCGATTAAATTCGTACACGAATACCTTGCCGAAATTTAAATAAAACGTTAACAATGGAAGATTTTAAATTGAATTTACACTTTGCTTAGTAGGTTTGCGTTATAATGCACGTCAAAATTTGTAGTATAACCTTGTAAAACCTAAACCTGCGTTATGAATATGAAAAGGTTTACATTAGCTATTACACTTGCTGTTTGCTCCTTTTTTGCCTTTGCAAATGGAGGCTATTCTATTAAAATTAAATTGAATGGATATACCGAAAAGCAATTGTTTTTGGGATATCATTTTGGCGATAAGCAATATTTAAAAGACACCGCTGAAGTTAACGGACAGGGCTATTTTGTTTTTGAAGGCGAAGAGGAACTGCCAGGAGGGGTTTATTTAGTGGTTATGCCGCCTAATAATGAATATTTTCAATTGCTTATCAACAAAGGAGAGCAACATTTCACAGTCACAGCCAATCCAAAAGACCCGGTAAAAGACACTAAAATTGATGGGTCATCTGATAACAAACTACTATACGAATATTTGAAATATTTGGCTGACAAGCGCCCATTAGCAGATACGATGCGGGCAAAGCTAGACCGCCTGAAAGATGATCCGGCAGAATTGGAGCGCATCACAAAAGAATTGGAAAAACTAAATAAGGAAGTCGAAGATTATCAAAAAGCCTTGATTGCAAAGCATCCTAAAACATTGACGGCGGCTATCGTTAAAGCCAATCTTCCACTGAATGTGCCGGAGTACGAGGGCACCGAAGAAGAGCAGCAAACTAAAAAGTGGCGCTACTCGCTGGAGCATTTTTTTGATAATATCGATATGGCGGATCCACGCATGTTGCGCACGCCGTTCCTGTTTGAACGCATTGATTATTATGTGCAAAAATTGAATGTACAACATCCTGATACACTGTCGAATGCGGTGGATTATATTCTGAAAAAAGTCAAACCGAATGATGAAACCTTTAGGTATTACCTGATTCATTTTTTGAATGCTTATGCCAATTCTAATATTGTAGGAATGGATGCAGTGTATGTGCATTTGGTGGATCAATACTATGCAAAAGGCATGGCGCCTTGGACGGATTCAACTCAACTGAAAAATATTGTCACCAATGCCAATGAATTGAAACCCACTTTAATTGGTAAAATTGCGCCTAATATTCAGTTGGAAAGCAGAGATGGCAAAAAATTCAATGTACATGATATTCAAGCAGAATACACTGTCTTATATTTCTGGGCATATGATTGTGGGCATTGCAAAAAAGCGACACCTGTAATGAAAGAATTTTATGAAAAGTTTAAAGAAAAAGGGGTCAAATTGGTGGGCGTGTGCCGCAAATTTGGAAAGGATATTCCTGAATGCTGGAAATATGTGGACGAAAATGGAACGCAAGATTGGATTCACGCCGTTGATCCATATAATTATGCCAAGGTTTATTATGTGAAGACCACGCCACAAGTATTCATTTTAGATAAAGATAAAAAAATCATTTCAAAACGAATTGCACCGGATCAACTTAATGAAGTAATGGATCGCATTATTGAAATGAATAAAAAAAGATAATTAATTTATGACGTGGTCAATTTGTTGATTACCAGCAAATTGACCACGTCGTTCTAACGCTGTTCTGCTGCGAATTTGATGCGTTTGGTCATATAAGAAAGAAAGCCTGGGAAAAATCTTTTTACATATACCGTATAAATTTCTTTATTTCCGATCAGCACTTCTTCCCGCTTATTCGCAATGACTTTTAGTGCTCTTTGTGCAAAAACACCAGGATCCATTCCTTTTGCTGTTTCAGGTGCCATGACGCTATTCTGCGAGCCATCGCCACGCAACGCATTGATAGTCACATTGGTACGAACATAACCTGGCAATATCAGAGTGACATGGATGTTATCTTTGGCAACTTCTGCGCGAAGGCAATCAAAAAAACCATGAAGTGCGTGTTTCGATGCGGCATAAGCCGAACGGAAAGGCACTCCCACTTTGCCCATCACACTGCTGATGACAACAATTTGCCCAAAACCCTGTTCCAGCATGTGTGGCAATACAGCCTTGGTCATCGCTACTGTTCCTAAGTAATTGATATTCATTATCTTTTGATCTACATCCAGCGCCGTATCTTTTATCAAAGCGCGTTGCGAAATGCCTGCATTATTGATCAAAATGTCAATTTTTCCAAAATGACTCCATGCAGTTGCTACGCTGGGGGGAATGGTAGCAAACTCCGCTACATCCAGCGGAATCAATAAAATATCGGAATCTTTATGGCAATTGTTTTTTACTCGTTGGAGTTCTTTTTCATTGCGGCTGGAAAGAATTAACTTTGCGCCCTGCTCTGCCAGTGCGTAGGCAAGATGCTCCCCAATGCCAGAAGACGCTCCGGTTATCCAAACTACTTTACCTATATAATCCATTGATTATTAAAATATTGAGCGTTTAAAAATAAAAAATGCTATATTCGTCGAAATGTACTATATTCATAGCAAATAGACAATGAAGCGGCAGCTAATTTTAAAGAAAAAACACATTCACAAAAGTAAATTCAAGAATGAAGACTATTTTTTTCGTGCGTCATGCTAAATCGAGCTGGGATAACCCGATGATGAAAGATATAGACCGTCCGCTCAATGAAAGAGGCGAACGCGACGCGCCATTCATGGCAAAATTGTTGAAAAGTAAAAGTGTAAAACCCGATGCGCTGGTGTCAAGCCCTGCCAAGCGCGCGCTCACGACTGCAGGGTATTTTGCAGATACTTTTGAAATTGCAAAAGATAATATTGAAATTAGGCGTGATATTTACGAGGCAGATATGGAAGATATTATGGAGGTGGTGCATGCGTTGTCAGAAGAATGGCAAACGGTTTTTATTTTTGGGCACAATCCAACCTTTACAGATGTGGTGAATCAATTTACCGAGCGTTCGATTATGAATGTGCCAACTTGTGGCGTTTGTAAAATAGAGTCGGATGCCGACAATTGGGAAAATTTTGAAAAGGTGAATGCCCGGCTAACCGAATTTTATTATCCAAAACAATATTTGAGCTGATGCGGTTTTTAATCTTGATTTTTTTGCTTTTAAGTATTATTTATTCTTGTAATAAAAATGACCGGGCACTACCCATTGATCGAGCAAAACTAGTTGATATTTTAGTAGATGTGCATGTTGCGGAGGCCGTATTACAAGAGTACACGTTTCCGGTGAAAGATAGCATTGGCAAGGCTTATTACCAAAAAATTTTTAAATTACATCAAGTAAATGAAAATGAATTTAATAAAAGCATGTATTTATTAAAACAAGACCCGGAAGCGTTAGAGTCAGTTTACAAAGATGTAATAGCAGCTATCGAACAACGAGAAAATGGAAAATAATACATGAATGTAAAAATGATGTTAAGAAGTTAACAATTATTTAATCAATCGGCTCATAAAGCCTATCTGAAACCTTCTAATTTTGTGCGGGATTTCAAACATAATTGAAAACGAATGGATTCTGTAAAAATTCTCATCGTAGATGATGAACCGGACATTTTAGAATTTTTAAAATATAATTTATCGAAAGAAGGGTATGAAGTCTTAACAGCGACAGATGGGGAAGAAGGTATAAAAATTGCAGAGCGCGAGCATCCACAACTGGTGATTCTTGACATAATGATGCCTAAAATGGATGGGGTGGAGGTATGCCGTTATTTACGCAATAAGCCAGAGTTTAGCAAAACACTCATTGCTTTTTTGACGGCTCGCGAGGAGGATTATTCTCAAATAGCTGCACTTGATGTGGGTGGAGACGACTATATTACAAAGCCTATACGTCCGCGGGTGTTTTTGAGTCGAATCAAAGCGTTGTTGCGCCGCAGCGATCGCGAAGAAACCAGTGAAGATGAATCTTCCGTGTTGCATATTGCAGATTTGTCAATTGATCGGGAGCGGGTGTCGGTTCAACGGGGCGAAGAAGTGATTGAGCTGGCGAAAAAAGAGTTTGAATTATTATATTTGTTAGTTTCCAAGCCTGGAAAAGTATTCTCCCGAGAGGAAATTTTTAATAAAGTTTGGGGAACGGATGTAATTGTAGGCAACCGAACGATTGATGTGCACGTGCGTAAATTGCGAGAAAAAATCGGCGATGATTACATAAAAACGATCAAGGGGATCGGCTATAAATTTGAATTTTAATGTTAAAAAATCCGACACCAAGCCAGATTGCGTTTTTTACCTCCCTGTTTATTTCGATTTTTTCTTTTTTATTATTGCTCGTCTTTTCTATGGTAAATGGATTTCAATTACCCGTCTGGATGTATGTTGTAAAATTTATTATTATATTCATTATAGCTACTGCTGTCAATTATTATTATTTGGAGCGATATATTTATCGAAAAATTAAATTAATATATAAAACCATTCGCGAAGAAAAATTGTCTTCCCAAGATAAAGTAACCACCATAGATATGAATCGAAATATCATGGAGGATGTAGAACGTGAAGTGAGTGAATGGGCTGATAATCAACGTCGTGAAATTGATAAATATAAAGCATGGGCGGAGTACCGGCGGCAGTTTTTGGGCGATATTTCGCATGAGTTAAAAACTCCGATTTTTAATATTCAAGGATATTTGCATACGTTGCTTGATGGAGGTTTGCAGGATGAGGAAATCAATTACCCGTATTTGCAAAAAGCTGCGAATAATGTAGAGCGTTTGAATACGATTGTGGAAGACTTGGAATCTATTGCTCGGCTGGAATCAGAGGAATTGATTTTGGAGATGCGTACGTTTGACATAAAAAAGTTGACGGAAGAAGTTTTTGATGATTATGAAATAAAAGCGGCATCTAAAAATATTAGGTTAGAATTTAAAGAAGGGGCAGCACAAAATTATAAAGTACGGGCAGATCGGGAAAGCGTGCGGCAGGTATTGGCAAATCTGGTCAGCAACTCTGTGAAATATGGCAACTTCAATGGCAGAACGAAAGTAGGCTTTTATGATATGGATAAATATATTTTGATAGAGGTAGCGGATAATGGAATTGGGATGGGGAAAGAGCACTTGAAGCATATTTTTGATCGGTTTTATCGGGTGGACAAGCATCGTTCGCGCGACCAGGGCGGTTCCGGCTTGGGATTGGCTATTGTAAAACATATTGTAGAGGCGCACCAGCAAACGATTCATGTTAGAAGTACGCCCAATATCGGTTCTACTTTTGGGTTTACACTCGAAAAAGCGAAAAGTTAAGCTATGAATTTGCCGAATTAGGAAATAATTAGCACACCGACAAATTAGCAAATCAGCGCATCTTCCTATCTTTGCACCTTGAAATTTAAAAGCGGACATGATTACAGCAGCAAATATTTACCTGCAATACGGCGGCAGAATTCTGTTTGACAAGATCAATGTGGTGATTGGCTCGCGCGACCGCGTGGGCTTGGTGGGGCGCAATGGTGCCGGAAAATCGACATTTTTAAAAATTCTGGCAGGAGAATTGACGCCCGACGAAGGCAGCTTATCGCGCCCATCCGGCAGTACGCTTGGTTTTTTGCATCAGGAAATGAATATGCCTAAAGGCAAAACGGTAATGGAGGAAACCCTGACTGCATTCGATGAATTGCGAAAGCTGGAGCAGCAATTGGAAGCGGTACACAAAGAAATTGAACGTCGTACAGATTACGAAAGCGATTCATATCTGAAATTGTTGGAAGATTTTTCTCATTTGAATGATCGTTTTCACCTCTTAGGTGGGGAAGACATGCAGGCGAGTGCAGAGCGGGTGCTGAAAGGCTTGGGTTTTAAAGCAAGTGATTTCGATCGGCAAACCAGCGAATTCAGCGGCGGCTGGCAAATGCGAGTGGAATTGGCAAAAATGCTTTTGCAACGACCGGATTATCTGTTGTTGGATGAACCTACCAACCACCTTGATATTGAGTCGATTATATGGCTCGAAGGTTTTTTAAAAGACTATCCTGGTGCCATTATTTTGATTTCGCACGATAAACAATTTTTGGACAACATCACGACCCGAACGGTGGAAATTGAGTTGGGGAAAGTGTATGATTACAAAGCTTCCTACAGCAAATACGTGGAATTGCGCAAGGAGCGCCGCGAAAAAATGCTGGCGGCTTATGAAAATCAACAGCGTGTGATTGCTGACAAAGAACGCACCATCAATCGCTTTATGGCGAAAGCCAATAAAACCAGCATGGCGCAGTCGATGAAAAAGCAGCTGGACAAGATGGAGCGCATTGAAATCGAGGAAGAAGATACAGCGGGTATGAATCTGCGCTTCCCCCCTGCGCCGCGCTCCGGGCAGGTGGTGGTGGAAGGGAAAAAGGTGGTCAAAAAATACGGCGAGAAAACAATTCTCGATCAGGTGAATATCAAATTGGATCGGGGCGACCGCATTGCTTTTGTCGGTCAAAATGGTCAAGGTAAAACCACATTAGCCAAGATGATCGTCAACCAAATTCCCCTGACGGATGGTGCGATCACCCTGGGACACAATGTCGCCATCGGCTATTATGCTCAGAATCAGGCAGATGTGTTGACGCCTGATATGACGTTGTTACAAACCATGGAAGCCGCTTCTCCGCCTGAAATGCGGACGCGCTTACGCAACATTCTCGGTGCATTCTTATTTAGCGGAGAGGATGTGGACAAAAAAGTCATGGTGCTTTCCGGGGGCGAGCGGGCACGCTTGGCGCTGGCGTGTATGTTGCTGAAACCCTTTAATTTATTGGTATTGGACGAACCTACGAACCACCTCGACATCATCTCCAAGGATATTTTAAAGGCAGCTTTAATGGATTACGATGGAACGATGATCGTGGTGTCGCACGACCGGGAATTTCTGAGTGGATTAACTAATCGGACCATTGAATTCCGGGATCGGCAATTGTTTGATTACATCGGTGATGTCAATGAATTCCTGGCGAAGCGAGCGTTGAATAACATGCGCGACGTGGAATTGAGTAATAAAAATAGCAATGGAAAAGCGGCGGAAGCTAAAAAAGAAATTTCTTTTGACGAGCGCAAACGCTTGCAGCGCAATGTGTCCAACGCTGAAAAAGCCGTAGAACGTCTGGAAGAAGAAATCGCCAAGATAGAGGCACAAATGGCAGATGTTGATTTTTATAATAAGCCAGATTCCCAAAAAATCATGGACAAACTGAGTCAAAAGAAAAAAGAACTGGACGAAGCCATGCAAGCCTGGGAAGCAGCGCAGTTGGAATTGGAAGCGGTGGGGGAGTAATGGTACACTGATTTTTAAGAGGTTTAAGATGCTGTTTTTATGATATTAAGTTTTATTTAAATTTATAACCATTAATCTGCCAACACATTAACATATTAGCACAAAAAAACCAGGATGCCTACCTTACCAATCTGTAAACGCTTTATTAAAAATATCTTCCATGAGCTGGCGGGTGATGGCGGCAATGGCAGTATCCTGCACGCTGGCAAGGTCTTGTGAACTGGAGAAATCATAAAAGAAAGAGAAATTACTTTTCCAGTTTTTTACCGGATTAGTGTTATTGACATATTCAATTGCAACGACGATGGTTAGGCGGTTGATGGCAGTGACCTCGCCGGGCTGCGGCGCTTCGGAGGTCACGCGAAAATCAACGACGCTGCCGCGAAATTCTACATGCGGATTGTCTTCCGAAAATACCAAACGGGATTCGGTCCTGATTTTTTCTTTTAGTGCTTCGGTTAATGTTTGCGGTAAAGTTGGCGGTGCGTTGTCTGCATTATTGCGCAATTGCTCTACATAATAAGTCTGCACCGAAGGATCAATACTGATACCACTGAGTGAATAACAGCCAGAGTAAATGATGGCAATGGTAAATAACGATATAATTAAAAGCAGTTTTTTATTCATTTTATAAAAGGTTTCAGATAAATATGGCACATTTCTGAAATGTGCCACACTTAATACCTAATTATTGTAAATCATATTCTTTAATCTTACGATATAATGTCCGTTCGGAAATACCCAAATCCTGTGCGGCTTCTTTGCGCTTGCCAGTATGTTTGCGTAAAGCCTTGCGAATCAGCTCTTTCTCATTTTCAATCAAGGATAAATTTTCTTCTACTACTTCCGAATTTTCATAATCCGAATCGCCATTTTCTAAAATAATCGGGCGATAATTATCATTTTCTTCGTCATCCAACTCCGGTAAATGTTCCTGAAAACTCCTCGGAAACTCCACTGCGGAGGAGGTTTGAGCCGGTAAATTCGGCATTTGCAGCGCCCGCAGCGTTTGCGCGTCGGTTACCCGCAGGTCATTATTGCGAATTAATTCCGATATTAATGTTTTGAGCGAATTTAAATCACTTTTCATTTCAAAAAGCAATTTATATAATATTTCTCGCTCCTGAAAAGTAGCGCCGCTTTCCGCTCCATTTACACCGGTAATCATCGGCAAGTTGCGATTGGCAATATTCGGCACAATGCGAATCAGCTGCTCGGCTGTCACCATGCGGTCTTCCGCTAAAACGGACAACTGCTCTGCAATATTTCTCAACTCCCGAATGTTGCCGGGAAAGCTATAATTTTCAAGCAATTGACGCGCTCGTTCATCCAATTGTATGGGCGTCGTGCGATATTTTTCCGCAAAATCGACCGAAAATTTTCGGAACAGTAGGTAAATATCTTCGCGGCGCTCGCGCAGTGCCGGCACATGAATGGGCACCGTATTTAAACGATAATATAAATCTTCGCGGAATTTGCCTTTTTTGACGCGTTCCGCCAAATCTACATTCGTCGCGGCAATAATGCGTACATCGGTTTTCAATACTTTGGAAGAGCCAACCCGAATAAATTCGCCGGTCTCGAGCACGCGCAAGAGAAAAGCTTGTGTATCGAGTGGCATTTCGCCAATTTCATCCAGAAAAATAGTTCCACCGTCGTAGGTTTCAAAATAGCCCTTGCGCTCGCCCGTCGCGCCGGTGAACGCGCCTTTTTCGTGCCCGAATAATTCAGAATTGATCGTGCCTTCAGGAATCGCGCCGCAGTTAATAGCAATAAAATTATTATGCTTTCTTGCGCTGAGCGAGTGAATGATTTTTGAAAAAGCCTCTTTACCAACGCCACTTTCGCCCGTGATAAGCACCGATAATTCGGTATTCGCCACACGAACAGCTGTGCTCAGCGCACGGTCGAGCAGGTCGGATTGACCAATGATACCAAAACGTTGTTTTATGGAGAGTAGATTATCCATTATGATCTTGAAGTCAGATGCCGGAGGTCAGTTGCCAGACTTCCAATTATTTTTAATTTTAAAATTTATACAATCTCCCCGCGTAGCGTCGCACTTGTCGCATCGGTCACACGCACCGTCACGTAATCCCCTGGTTTTAAGTTACTTACTTTCGGAAAAACAATCATTTTATTCTGTGAATTGCGTCCTTTGAATTCCTGATCGGAACGTTTAGAATCGCCTTCGATTAATACTTTAAATGTTTTTCCAATATCAGCGATATTATGTTTGTAAGACAATTGATTCTGCAAACGAATCACTTCGTCCAAACGACGTTTTTTCACTTCTTCCGTCACATCATCTTTGAATTTCTTGGCAGCGGGCGTGCCCGGACGCTCGGAATAGGCAAACATGTACGACATGCTGTAATTGGCGAATGTCATCATGCTCAAGGTTTCCTGATGTTCTTCCTCTGTTTCACTGCAAAAACCTGTAATAATGTCAGAAGAAATGGCACAATCGGGCATAATATTATAAATAGATTGCACGCGTTCCATGTACCACTCGCGGTCGTAGGTGCGGTTCATACGTTCCAGAACATTGCTATTTCCACTTTGCACCGGCAGGTGAATGTATTTGCAAATATTCTCATATTTAGCCATGGTGTACAGTACCTCATCGGTAATGTCTTTTGGATGTGACGTCGAAAAACGAATCCGCAAATTAGGATGAACCAGCGCCGACATTTCTAATAATTCCGCGAAGTTTACGACCTTCCCCGTCTCTGGGTTTTCCCATTTGTATGAATCGACATTCTGACCTAAAAGCGTTACTTCCCGGTAGCCGCGCTCGAATAATTCCGTCGCTTCTGCCACAATACTAAAGGCATCGCGGCTGCGCTCGCGCCCGCGCGTGTAAGGCACCACACAAAACGAGCACATATTGTCGCAACCCCGCATAATGGAGATGAACGCCGTCACGCCATTGCTATCCAGGCGCATTGGGCTGATGTCGGCATACGTTTCTTCGCGTGAGAGGAATACATTCACGCCTTTTTCGCCATCTTCTGCACCGGCAACAAGATTTGGCAGATCGCGGTACGCATCAGGTCCGACGACCATATCCACCAGCTTCTCTTCTTCGAGGAATTTTTTCTTCAAACGCTCTGCCATGCAGCCCAGCACGCCGACCATGGTGCCTGGTCGTTCTCGCTTCATTTTATCAAAAATCCGCAGGCGTTTGCGCACAGTTTCTTCCGCTTTTTCTCGAATGGAGCAGGTATTAATGAGGATCAGATCGGCTTCTTCGATATTCCGGGTTGCATTGAATCCCACATCCGCCAGAATCGACGCCACAATCTCGCTATCGCTGAAATTCATTTGGCAGCCATAGCTTTCGATATAAAAATGCTTGCCATTCGACGCGCCGTGCAGCGGTCGTTCTTGTTCCGAAGGAATCCCTTTGGGAAAAAACACTTCTCCTTGCTTGTTCTCGTCAATCTCTTTTTTTATTCCAACCAGGGTCGGATTGTCATCGTACAACATCGTTCAACGCGGTTTTCAATCAAATAAATGATATGCTGCTTAAAATAGTTTGCAAAGATAGGGATTTTTTGGTGGGAAATGTGACAATTTGGCAGGGGAAGTTAGGAGATTATGATATTGGGATATTTTGAAATTGAGAAATTGAGAAATTGGGAAATTTTGATATTTTATGTAAAATCGTTGTGCAAAAAGCTTTGTCCCTGGTATTTATTATTATTACAAGTGTTTGGTTGGGTAGAAGGCTTGGAAACGCAGAAAAGAAAGGAAGGTGGTTGGTTAAATGTTATTTGTTATTGGTTATTCGGCTCCAAATAACCAATAACAAATAATAAAAAATTAAAATTTATAATCCAATCGCACCGTCATATTGCGTGGCGCTTCTAGCAAACCCGGGCGTACTGAATATGATTCATTAAAAATATTATTGAATAATAAAGAAAACTTTAAGTCGTTGGCAAAGGTGTAACTTGCGCGCACATTATTCAACCAGTAGCCATTGTCATCCGCTTCGCGGAATTGAATTAATCCTTTGATAATGAGTAGGAAAATAGCGTCCACTGCTTCTACATTGCTGTTGTGAAAAGATTCTATGCCAAAACTAAATGCCCCTTTTGTAATTTCCAAATCGGCTTTAAAACTATGGCGTGGACGATATTTTAAAATATTATCCGTTTTTAAAGAAGAGTTATTATAATTATTATATGCTTTAGAGCCGACTTCTGCTTTTGCATCATATTCTAAATAACGCGGCTCGGTATAAACATAGCCCGTGAGCAACCCAAATTGCCAGTCGCCAAAAAGCTTGCCTCGACCAGCAATGGAAACCTCTCCACCCTTGATTTCCGTGTTGCCTACGTCCACCGCCCGAAAATTGGGGATAATGGAAAATCCGCCAAAGACAGGGTTGAATTCTATCATATTATTAAAATTCATTTGAAATGCCGCCAGGTCAACAAATCCTTCAAAATTGCCAATTTTAAAGCCTTGTTTAACACCTACTTCTGCTGTCCAGCCAGTTTCAGAGCCTAAATCAGGACTTGGAATAACAAAAAATCCGCCTGCATCGGTGTAAATGTATTTCTCGGCAATGGTGGGGTAGCGGTAGCCCTGCCCCCAGGATGCCCGAAGGTAAGTGTAATCGGTCGCTTTATAATTGACACCGAGGCGCATTACCGGCTTGGTTTCGCGTTCGTCGCTAGGTACGATGGTATTGACCGTGTTACCGGTTCTATATTGAAAACCTGGATTATTTAAAACGTTGTTTTCCAGGCGGAAACCCGCAGAAAGATTGAGGCGTTCGCCAAATTTTTTCTCCAGTTGCAAATAAGCCGCTGCGTTGCTGGAGGTAAAAGTTGTATCACCGTACAATTCAGCTTCCACTTCCGTGCGCATGCCTACTACGCCTGCCGTCAGAACCAAATCCGCATTGACAAACCTGCGCTGAAATTGATATTCACCATATAATATGGTAGAAAAATTAGATTGGTTGGCGCTATTATCATTATTTACGTCATAATAACGACCTAAAAATTTATGCCGATTGCCAGCATTATCAAAATAAGTAATGTGTGGATCAATATTATAACGGAAGCGTTTGCGCGTAGTGGCAGTAGAAGTGCCGTCGTTATTTAAATTAGGTTGGTAGGTTGCCATATCTGATTGCCAATAAAAGAACGAGCCTTTATCTCCGCCGTTAAAGTTTCCGTTGATGCCAGCGGTAAGGCGGTCGGTAATGCGATAATTGGTGGAAAAATTAAAGCGACCAAAACGGTTATAGGTGTCTTGATTGTAGCTTTCCTCGTTCAAATAATAGCCCCCCAACACCACATCTAGTTTTTTGAAACGCTGCCGGTGCGAAAGGCTCGCGCCGAGGGAATAAGGCGCACTATCCCACCATTTCAGGTTTTCATCTTGAGGAGAAAAATAGGGATTATAAAAAAGCGCGATCTTCGTTTCCGGCTCGGATTTGGGCACCGCTGTGCGAATATTGATAATGCCATTGAGCGCAGCGGAACCAAACAAAGACGAGGCTGCCCCTTTCAACACTTCAATTTGCTCGATATTTTCAATCGGCACGTCCTCCCAATTGGGAAAACCGGCGTCCGCCTGCAAAATGGGAATATCGTCCACCAAGAGCAACACGCGGCTACCTGCGCCATAAGCATAGCCAGAACCTCCGCGAATATTGGCTTGCCCGTCAATGACGCTTACGCCCGGCACTTTGTCCAAAGCCTTGTCAATGGTGAGTTTGCTCGTGTTTTCAATTAAATTTGGCTTTAAAACCTCCAATGAAACGGTGACTTCGCTCAGCGGTTTTTCGTATTTGCCGCTTGTGACGGTAGCCGTTTGTAAAAGATTGGTTTCGTTGCTGAGTGCTACATCTAGTGTCCGGGTCTCTCCATTTGCCAATGTAATGGTCTGCTGAATGGACTGATAACCTACATAGCTTATTTCTACCTTATATGTACCTGCTTCTAATTCAATACTGTAATTGCCATCTACATCTGCAACGGCTCCTTTGGCACCTGCCAGTATGGTTGCGGCTATGAGCGGTTCTCCTGTGCTTTGGTCGGTAATTTTACCGGTCAGAATTGCGGTTTGTGCGCATAAGATGCTTGTAAACAAAGTTGCAAACAAGAATAAAACGTGTGTTTTTTGCTGCATAAAAAGGTTAGGTTTGTGTTTGAAGATTTAGATACTGGATGTTTGAAATTAGAAGGGCAGTAAGATAATTTTCGGAAAGTTGCTTGGACAATGCTGTAATCTAAAATCAAATATCTAAAATCTAAAATCTTAGAATTGTTTACAGGGCAATCGAGCGGAAAATTAAGCGAAGGTAATGCAAAATTCAAATTTTTTATGCGCCGCTTGCAGCGAATTGTACAAAACGCGATATTTTTTTTCCCAACAATACACAAAAACTCTATATTGCCGAAATTCTAAAATGAATTCAAACCAATTTTACTATGAAGAAACTTTTACTTTGCCTGTCTTTTCTCGTTGTGGTATTAACCCTCAGCCATGCTCAAGAATGCGTGCCGGCTGAAAATTTGCCAGATACCCTGATAGGACCTTACCCTAAACCGTATGATTCGGAAATAAGTCCAACGGGAGGGATTACCGACACTGCTTGCGTCAATGAAGATTTTGAATTTGTTGTGACCTTAGTGATACCTGCTACTTTTTCCATTTTGGGCAATGATTTACCCATTCAGAATATCAGTGTGAACCCGGATACGGCTGTTCGGAATTTGCCAAAAGGCTTGGATTATGTATGCGAACCGCCTACCTGCGTTTTTCCTGCGAATAGTAAAGGTTGTATAAAATTATTTGGAACAGTAAATGACACGACTGGCGTGTATGATGTCAGTATTTCCGGTTTTGTGTCCACCGGCTTTTTCAATTTACCGCTGACATTTCCTGACGCTACCTTGTTCAGAGGAAATTACTACTTGCATGTGAAAACGGAAGGGCAGTGCCTTACCTCAACGGAAGAACTGGCAAATCTGGAAGTAAGCGCCGTCAACCGCCCCAATCCTTTCAATGGTTTCACGCAGATTGTCGTCAATTCAAAAGTAAGCGGCAATTTTGATTTTGTGGTGAGTGATCTGGTCGGGAAGCAAGTACACCGCGAACGGGTAAGCATTTGGGAAGGTGAAAACAACATTCGCTACGATGGAAGTCACTTAGCATCAGGTGCTTACATCTATACGCTCAGCGATGGTGTACACCGTTTCTCCAGTAAAATGATCGTTAGTAAATAATCAATAGCACAAGAGACTTAGAGATTCATCTTCATCTATATCTATGTTGATTTTCTAAGTCTCTTAATTGTCTGGTTATTAGCTTTTTAAAAAGCTAAGTCGAAAAGTCAAAAAATCTCCAAACACTCCACCCTTTTCCTGCCCTGTGACAAAATAGACATCCTATCGTCTAAAGTGTATTAGATCTGTTATTGACATTTATAAAATTCAACAATATGAGAAAACAATTACGCTTTATTTGCTTACTGGCAATGGTTGGCGGAGTAGCCACTATTTTTGCGCAGACGGGTTGCCCAGACTGCATTGTAGCGGTACCTGCCACACTTCCTGCTGATACCATTTATCTTGGCGATGCGCCGAATGGCAGAGCCGGTGAATACTACGAAGCTGACATCAGTTTTCGGATGCCAAAAACAACCACACCAGTAGCTGCCAACGATTCAACCATTATACCCAATATTACCATCAGTCAGATCACAATTACTTCCGTTACAAATGTACCGCCGGGCTTGAGTTGGGAAGCCAATCAACTGGAATTCAAAGTATCAGACGAAACAGATGGCTGCGTGCGTTTTTGCGGCACTCCGCTACAGCCGGGTTTGTATGAGATAGAAGTAGTCGTGTCTGCCAAAGTGTTGATTGTGACACAAACGACCTCTTTTTCTTTTCCTATTCTGATCGAACCAGCAGTAAGCGTAACCGAAGGATTTACCATGGAAAATAGCCGCGGCTGTGGTGAAGTGGCGGTTGCTTTTCAGAATAATATCTCTTCCAACGGGCAAACAGGATTTTCTTATAAATGGGATTTTGGAAACGGACAAACCTCCACGCAGGAAAACCCGTCGGATCAAATTTATCCTGAACCTGGTACTTATTTTGTTAATTATGAAGCTATTGTGGATACAGCTGGCTATTTTCTGACCAATTTAAGAGTGGATGAATTGAGCTGTACTGATTTTTTGGGCAATCGCCCGGATGTTTGGGTCGAAATTTTAGATCCGCAAGGCACGGTGCTTTACAAATCAAATGTAACGACAGACGCCAGGTTGCCGTTGAATTATAATGTAAATATTCCTATTGAAGATGGCAATTATTTAATAAAAATCACGGACGATGATGATGGTTTTCTTGGAAATGATGATGACCCTTGTGGCAATGTAACTTTTAATAAGGCATCCAATGGAACGATTCCGGCAGTGGAAGTTAAATCTACCATTACCATTATTCACCCCGTGGACACCGTGCGTTCTTCCGATACAGTGCGGGTCTATGCGCAGCCTGCCTCGCCGACTTTGTCTGGGTACCAGGGTAAACAATTGTGCAAGGGCGATGCCCTGGAGTTGCGCACGAACTATTCGACTAATATTCAATGGTTTAGGAACGGAGAATCGCTCATTGGGCGTACTGATTCCCTATTGTCCACCAAAGAAAGCGGAAATTACTTTGTGGTTTATACTTCGGTGGATGGTTGTCGGGCTTATTCTGATACAGCAAAACTAAACTTCGCGGAGCCGCCAGCTTTTCCCATTTTTACCAATCAGCAAAATTATTTAGTGTTATTGGAACCCGCCAAATTACCTGCCAATTACACCGTTGAGTGGTTTTTCAATGGAAATATCATACCCAATGCAAAAGGCGTTAACTATTGTGCAAATGCAAGCGGTACTTATATTTTAAAAATAACCAATTCTTTGACGGGTTGTGCGAGTACATATTCTCGAATTGTGACATACGATCCTGGTTTCGCAGGATGTACCACTTCGACGGAAGATTCATTTGGGGAATGGGTGTATGATTTGAAAATGTTCCCGAATCCAACCACTGGGCAAACCTGGTTACAATTTGCCTTGCAAAAGGAAACTGATGCAACGGTCATCGTGCGAAATGCGGTTGGAATGGAAATCAGTCGGCAGGTATATTCCCATTTATTTGGTAATAATCAGCTAGCAATAGATTTACAGCACGAACCGGCAGGCATATATTTGATTGAGTTGCAGGTGCAAGACGGTCGAAAAACATTAAGATTGATAAAGCAATAAAAAATCAGTGGGGAGATGTGGCATAGCGTTGTCACATCTTTCTTTCCGTTTTACTGCTTTTTTATTTGAATAGCATAAGCTTTTTTAGGATTTTCGATCAAAAGCTGACGAAGGTCCGCATCATTGAAACCTACTTTTCTCAGTTCCGGTATAACCAATTGAAAAATAGGCGTGTAGGGTTTATACACCAAAGCATCCTTCGCGCCATGCGTGTACCAACCGGCGTCGTGCGCAATGAGCGTACGATGCAACAAGTTGTTATCTTTCAGATTTTTGAGCATACCGATGTAATCTTTTAAGGCGGTGCTATCGCTATTTTGATCGGCAGGATCAATCCATCCCATACCGTCCAGCGACACCCATGCACCTCGGCGCGCAATATCCACGTGGGCTTCACGCGTACCGCCCTGCGCGTGCGTCCATACGAGGGCTTCGGGCGCAACACCCTCTTGTGCGAGAATTTCCAATTCGCGATAAGCGCCTGCCTCGGGTCCAGTGTGTGCCACAATGGTTAAGCCTGTTTTTTTGTGCGTAATGGCAGCGGCGCGTACTAATTTTTCGTGGAGCGGTGACAGGGGCACTTCTACGCCGATTTTGATAAATCCGGGGCGAATAGCTGTACCATCCAAACCATTTTTCCACTCCTGAATCCAGCGTTTTGCAAGTTGTTGGGCGGTTTCTGTATAGGCGTGTTTAGGCAGATGAGCATTCCGGCGGGCACCGTAGTAGCCGGTGTTGGTAAGAATTTGTAAGCCGGTCGAATCAGCTAATCGTTTGATCAATAACGGATTACGACCGATGTAATTTGGCGTGCATTCCAAAAAAGTTTGAACACCCTGGGCTTTCATTTCCCGGAGATAGGGTAAAATGATTTTAAACGCGCCTTCGTTATCCCAATTTTTCGGATTAATGCTGTCCGCACCTGACCAGTCTAGGAAAACATGTTCGTGAATGAGCGTCATGCCCATTTGATCGGCAGAAATTTTACCTTTGACCGTCATCAAATAAAGGGCATTTTTAGAAATATTAGAAGATTGGAGCACCGGAACGGCAGCGTAGAAAAAGACTACTCCAATAAAAATCAGGGCATAAACTAAAAGGCGTTGCATGCAGGTAAGGTTTTCAGCAAAATAAGCAGCTTACCTTAAAACTACAAATTCTTTATTTTCAATTTTCAACATTCCAACACTCCATTATTCCAACATTCCATTAGTCACCCTTCCGCGCTTTCCTGCTCCTGCGTCAGTCGTGCCTTTCGCGCTTTTTTCTGATCGTTATTGCTTTCGTAAATCGTGTAATTTTCGTATTTCACTGGGTCTTTGTCTGCCCAAATATCTTTACCAATGTCACACAGCACAATCAGTTCCTGATAAATTTTATTGCCTTGTTCAACGCGGCTTTCCACGGCAATATCGCGGTCGGCAATTTTATCTTGCTGAATGTTGAGCGCATTCTCAAAATCCTGACAAGCGTCACTGATGCGCTGAATAATATTTTCATTCACGCCCACATCTGCCAGAAAATCAATCTGTTGCCGTGCCACCCGGATCACTCGACGCCCGCAGAATAGCAGTTGTGCGTCGGTCATATCACCTATTTTGGCGGTTCCAAACTTCCGATAGCGCCCGCTGCGATTGTTGTATTTCATAGCAACGCGCGTCATCAAACTGCGGATGGTTGTTTTCAAACGTTCGGCGGCATCGTATTTTTTTTCGGTGACAACCATTTGGTCGCCCACCAATTCATCATCATCCGGCAGCGCCCGAAATTTTTCACACATAGCCGCAAATTTTTTCAGCCGCTCCAATCCAAAGTTATATTGCTCAAAATGTTGAATGTCGCGATGCGCATAACGAATTCGCTCCATGCACTGCATATACAAGTCAGCATCCGGAAAATTGTACATGCGATTACCAGCTTGTTTCTTCATAAATGATGAATGTAGTGAATAAAACGGATAATAAAAAACAAAATGATTATCAAAAAATTATGGGAACATTTGATCTTACAAAGGGTAATAAACGATAAAGACAATCACTTTTGTTTACGCAAATATAATAAGCTTTTTTAGTAAAAACAAGTTTTTGCATGGAAAAAACTTTCTTGTTTTTTAATTGGAATAAATTTTACTCATTTAAAATTTTCTAGCAATATTTTAACAATCAGAAACACAGAAATAATGGTCATTCATTACATGAATTAAGCAGCAGTTTTATTTCTGCGTATCATTTTATATACAATTGGAATGGTTGTGATGGCGATTAAAAATAAAATGACATATTCTATGCTTTCGCGTAAGGCTGGAAATCGCTCACCTAAAAAGTAGCCGAGTGACATAAAAGAAAAAATCCAAGCGGCGCATCCTAAAAAATTGTAAATCATAAAGTTACGATAAGGCATTTGTACAATACCTGCTACAATCGGCGCAAACGTGCGGATAATGGGCAAAAAACGAGCTATAAATATCGTAATGGCACCGCGTTTATCATAAAATTCTTTAGCAGCAAGTAAATGACTTCGCCTGAAAAGTAACGAATTCTCCCTTTTAAATAATAAAGGTCCTGATTTTTTGCCGAACCAATAACCAACCATATTGCCAAGTACGCCAGCTAAGATGACCAGAAGCATCATGGGGAAAAAATCGATGATGGTGTCCCGATTGCCTGCAAATGCCATGCCGGTAACAAAAATGAGCGAATCGCCCGGCAAAAAAAAGCCAACGAACAAGCCCGTTTCTGCAAAAACAATCAAGATCACAAAAACCAAGCCTAGTGGATGCTCGCTAATCCAATCCAGTTTGAATAAATATTCTAAAAACTCGAGCACATTTTCCATGCAATCTATTTTTTCGCTTAAATAATTGGTAAAATATATGGTTGAATCAAAAACAAGAAGTATATTTGAAACCGTAATATAATCCCGTTCACATTAAAAATTTTACCCATGAACATGCAACTCCATTCTGGCGAAGTTATTGCTATTTCTGCCATTTTGACTCCTCAACTGGAGCCGACCTAATGCACTAAGCCGAAAAAAGAACATTGCAAAACGTTACAGTGTTTTGCACCAGGCTGCGTGAAATTCAATTTTACGCAGCTTTTGTTTTAGCCTGCTACCGAAAGGTAGGCTAATTTGACCTCGTTTTTTTGTTGTAGAAAATAAAAAGTGATGGCACTTTCCGTTTGTGTTTCCAACCCTTCATCAAAAATGTAAAAAACCGTTAAATTATAAACGGTTGTATTGGAAGGAAGTTTGAGCGCTTCCAGCGCAGTATCAGTGGGGGACATAGATTTTGCAAGGTCAGCAACTTTCGTTTGGGCAATGGCTGTTTTAACTTTTTTGTCAAAAATTTGGTCATACCATTCTAAAAACTGGGCGCGAGTCATCCCTTCTGCACGGATATTTTCGCCAAATGTATCGGATCCGCCGAGAGGGAAGAGCACCTTATTTGCTACGGCTTCTTTATTGTTAGCGGCAACGGCTTTTTGAAAATCAACCCAAAAAGACTCCATATTGGCACCCGACTGCAGATTGCAAGCAAGCAATAAGCTGATATAAATGGTTAAGGCGATTTGTTTCATGTAGTAAAGGTAGCGGAAATTGCGTATTGAAAATTATTCTTTATAAATAAAATGATACTTTACATCAAATCATATCATTGAGCTTGTTTAAAATTGATAAATAATCTTAATATTAATCAATAAATGAGTGTTTTTTACGATCTGCCACAAATACACAAAGGCACAAATTTTACACAAAGCTTTCGTGAGACTTAGTGATTTTGTGCCTTGGTGGCGAAATTAGGTGCTTTATCAACTATACTGGTTCGTTTTCATATTAAACAAAATCTTTAATTTTAAACAACTTCATTCTAAAAAAATTAAAACGGAAAATTATTACAGCAGAAATACTCATTGCTGCGCCAAAATCTTTTCTTTTTGTTTGGCAAATTCTGCCTCTGTAAGAATACCTTTATTACGTAGTTCGCCGAGTTGAATAATTTGGTCGAGCAAATCATCGCGTAAAATAAGCGTTTCCTCTTTAGGAACTTCGGTTTTGGAGACAGGCGCGCTTTCGGTGGCGGGCATTTGATAGTTGTTTTTTACAAAAAAATCGTATTCAACCTGAGAACGCAGATAAGCTAACGCATCATGGTTTTGAATTTTATCATAATTATTGAAACCCAATTTCACTGCTTGACTCAAGTGATAAAAAGCATCATCTTTATTTTCTAAAATGGAGTGGCAACAAGCCATATTAAAATGGGTGGCAGCATCGTTTGGGCTCATTTCCAACACTTTATGAAACTCACGAATCGCTCCGTGAAAATCGTAATCCCGAAACTTGGCAATTCCATCGCGCTTCAACTCACTCAAAGTTTCTTTGTGCGTTTCTATGGCTGCCGGTAAGGCTTGAATACGCGGCTGGCGGCGAATCGGCGTGTAATCTTGTCTGCGCTGGAGCCATTTTTTATTATATCGCTCATCAAATTCTTCCTGCGGCATCACCGCCAACAAAATACTATCAATAAAACCCAGCACAGCGGGCAAAACAATCAACGGAAACTCATCGCCTTCTTCCATTGTCACAATCAAACCTGTAAAAAACAGAAAAAAATACACGATACCCAGGAAGCGCTGCCCCAGGTAAAACCGATGCGTACCAAAAATGCCAAAAACAAACGCCAATGCTGCCGCTACGTATTTACTTTTCATGCCTTTAGTTCATTTCAATTCTTGAAGTTACGACTCTTCTTTATTTGACGAAACGACTTTAGGTGGACGTTACATATTCTTAGACGAAATTATTTATTTGATCGTTTTACGTTGCTCATTTGACGTTTATTATTTAACATTCCTCATTAACGTCAAATAAAAAAAATCAAATAAAAAAATATCAAACCGTCAACTCCTTTTCCAAACGCCTGATTCGGTCGGCAATCGCCGCATAATGCTTTTCCAGAAATGCCAGTTGCTCTTCCTCGCGTTCCAGCATGGTGTCAAAATCTTTGAAATTGCCGTCAATCTTGCCTTTTAAATGAACGATGTACGCGCGGAGTTTGCTGGTTACTTCGGTTTTTAACTGTTGTTCGCCTTTGTCAATTTCATTGCGGAAGCTGCGCAAAATCTTGCGTCGGGACACGGTCGTAGTAATACCGGCAAACATCAAACCAATCGTAGTCAGCACGCCGCCGGTAATGTCGAGTACCGCACCTTGTGTCACGGCTGCCAACACCAAACCAATCACGGCTAAACCGCTACCGGTGGCAATATTGGGTGTAACCGATTGACGATCAGGAAATAATGTGCGATCCGAAAAGCTTTCTTCCCGATTCATAAAACGCCCAAAAGCCTCCTGCAATTCCATAATCACCCGCCCGCGCCGCTCGGCGATGTCGCTGAAAATATCTTGGTCGGAACTGAGAATCGTCTTGCTGGTTTTGATTTTCAATTCAATCATGCGCGCCATCTGCTGAATGCTTTCTGCCAGATCGCCCACGCCATCATCGAGTTTATTGCGCAGTTCACTATTTAACGACCGCTCCAAATCCAGCGCCAAATCATCCAGCCATTCTTTCATGGACGCTTTTTTGCTGAAAATAGACGCAAACGAGCGCCGCAGCAAAGAGAAAAATCCGAGTCCTGCGCTCAATTCTTCTTCTTTTTCTCTCGTAATCCGATCATACGCTGCCACCAGATTTTCTACCAACACATCTACCTGTTTGTATGATTTTTGTTCCTGATTGTCAAGGGTTTGAATCACATCCTTTCGGAATTCCGTGTCCGCTTTAAATTGCTCTTGCCGCATGTCCAGCGCTTTACGAATGCGATCCGTGATGGTTGCGCAGGTCTGCACACTATTTTGCAATTTCAAAATCGGCGCTTTGCCGCCCGTAATATTTTGGCGAATGTAATCGCGCAAAGCCAGAAAACCACTCTCTTCTTTCAATCCTTCCTGTTCTAATTTGGCAGAAACCGCGAAAACACTAGGGTTGCGCATGCCTTTTTTCTCGGCATAGTCCGTTACACCTTTCAAGTTTACCGCCAGATCATTGGTATTCATCAAATCTTTCTGTTGCAACACAAAAATGATTTTCTTGTGCCAATCGGCATGAATGAAGTTGAAAAAATCCCATGCCGACTGCCGGTACGGGTTCTTCGCTTCAAACACAAACACAATCAAATCGCTCGCCGGAATAAAACTCTCCGTGATTTCCTGATGGTGCTCCACAATCGTATTCGTCCCCGGCGTATCCACAATGGCAATTTCCTTGAGAATGTCAACAGGCAGGAACACCTGTTTTAAATAAGGATTCACTACGACCGTATCCTCCGAATCGCCATATAGTATTTGCATAATCACATCGGTCATCGGTTGGGGCGCTACTTTGGTGATTTCGCGTCCCGTTTCGAGCAAGGCATTGATAAAACTGCTTTTGCCGGCTTTCACTTCGCCCACGATCACAAACATAAACGGCTCGTTGATGCGGTTGCGCAGGTCGCTAACGGTAGCGGCGAGGTCGTCATTACCGGTGCGAATGGTGAGTTCGTGCAGGTCTTTGGCAAGTTCGTCCACCTGTGCGCGAAAGGCTTGTAGATTTCGACTGATAAAGTTGGTCATTTCAAAAGGTTGTCGGTTAACTGTCTTTGGGTCTTGTATCTATTTGTTCTGGATTATTCGTTGCTCACGCCTTATTAAAATTAGACGTTTAAAGCAGAAAAAGGTCACAAACGTGAATAATGAATAAAATTGATTGTACAAAATAAATATTCAAACAATAAACATATTCTTAGACAATTTTTCAAATAACGGCTCAAACCGCGATGCCTTTTTTTTACCAACTTAGTCACCATAGATCACTTAAGCACCGAAAAGGTGCATCCTAAGGTGTCCTTGAGTGCCTAAGGTGGTAAAAAACACCCATTTAGCGCAGCTAAATCCATCATTCCCGTTAACAAAATTACTTTTGTTTTTTGCATTATAACCCTCACACATCAAATCTCTTTCTTTCCTCTAAACGCTGCTTGCAAAATACTCAAAGCTTCTGGTCCTGTACAAAAAAGCAGGTCTAAAATACTCAAATTAGGCAAAAATCCATGCTTTTCTATAAAAACCTGTTCATAACGGATTGGTTGAAAATGTGGGTCGGGTACTTGCCGGTGTTCCTTGGGAGAAATTACATTTCGAAGATCAAACACACCATCGGGCGGATTTGATTGATATTCCGTTGTGAATTGAATATTTGTTTGAATACCAAGCAATTTTGTAATGGTTTGCAGCAAATCCCAATTCCAGTCAAATAAAAATTCATACTGCTGATGATAAAATGGCTCGATGGCATCGGCATAATGCTCAAAAAAAGGCGACTTGCCATACGCCGATTTAATGCCTTCCCAATGCCAATGCTGCCAGTTCTCCCGATAGGACATGCGCACTTCCCGAATTGGCTGCTGTTCGTTTTTGCCTTTTTCCAAATGGATCGACAAGCGCAACAATCCATTTGCACCGGCAATGTGGCAGCGATTGCGATACGTGCCTTTCATATAGTGCTCTTGCGCTTCCACAAGTACCAAAGGGTAGTGCAGCAATTTGGTGAAATATTGAACGGGTGGCAGGTACTGCAATTCTAATAAAATTTGATTCTTTTTCATGGAACCGCTTACTTTCCATCTTTCGGGTTGAAGTTATTCTTTTGGCAAATATGCAATTTTATAAAACAGCAAACAGTTGTAAATGCAAGTATTAATATTCTTTTGTGCAAATTAAGTAAAAATGAATACAAAGGAGTGGAGGCGATATCGTTCATTCTTTAAAATTTAACTGTGAGGTAAATTTACCACAGAAGCCCCTAAGACAAAGCGTTTTATGAATCTTTAATGCGTTATAAATATCGTCCTAAACGTTTTTTGTAATAATAATTTTTACATATATCACTTTTTATAATAAAATTGAGTGAATCATTGCAGCTTTTTAGGTAACAATCAATGTATTTTTATTAAAAAAAAATTGCAAGATTAAAAAATTGTTGCATCTTTGTGGAACATTTCCGCTCTAAGAGCGATTTTTACTACC
>CAZFBN010000048.1:0-34134 GCA_964517145.1 uncultured Saprospiraceae bacterium | reverse complement strand
GCTTTTTGTATAAAAAACCAGTAAAAATGGATCGGTTATAATATTTGTAAAGTTGTAAACCAAACTATACTGCAATTCTAATTGGCAATAATTTATGATTTCCTATGATTTTTAACAAATCAAGGTACATTATCAAAAACTAACTAAATATTACTATGAAAAAGAATGATTCAGGATGTTCTTTTTTGTGTTGGAAGTGGCAGAAACACGTCCATTCACTCTCACTGCTAACACTTTTATTATTTACAGCTTCTATCACATATGCGCAGAAAAATGTAACGGGTAAAGTTACAGATAGTGCTGGCGAACCGTTGATAGGGGTAAATATATTGGTGAAAGGCACTGCTACAGGTACCATCACAGAAGTGGATGGAACTTATGCTTTGGAAGTCCCAGATAACAATGCAGTACTTGTATTTTCTTACACCGGTTACACCACAGCGGAAGAAGTGGTTGGAAACCGCTCCGTTATTGACCTCACGCTGACTACAAGTGAGCAACTCCTTACGGAAGTAGTGGTGGTGGGTTATGGTACGGTACGCAAAGAAGCCGTTACTGGTTCGGTGGCTTCCTTAGGTGGAGAAAACCTGCGCGATGTGCCATCTTCTAACGTTTCACAGGCATTGCAAGGACGCTTGGCTGGTGTGGAAATTTCGACAGTCAATTCCAAGCCAGGTGCTTCCACGCAAATTCGTATTCGAGGTACGCGTTCCCTCTCCGCTAGCAACGACCCGCTGATCGTGCTCGACGGTATTCCTTTTGCCGGGTCTTTTTCGGATATCAACCCAAATGACGTCAAGAGTATGGATATCTTGAAAGATGCTTCGGCAACTGCCATTTATGGATCACGTGGTGCAAATGGGGTAATCCTGATAACGACTTACAAAGGACAACAGGGACAAAGACCTCGGGTGAGCTATAACAGCTTTTATGGCGCACAGACCGTTTTTTCCAAATACCCGATGATGAGTGGTCCTGAGTTTGTTGCACTTCGCAAGGCAGCCGGTCAATTCAGCAATGGCGTGGATGAAGCGGATGATGTGAATATTGACTGGCAAGATATGTTTTACAGAACCGGTGTTTTTTCCAACCACAATTTAGGCGTTTCGGGTGGTACCGAAAGAGGCTCCTATAATTTTGGTTTTGGCTACAATAAAGAAGAGGCAGTACTTCCTGGTCAGGAATTCGAGCGCTTCTCCTTGCGTGGTGGTATTGATCAGCAAATAGGTCAATTTTTGCGTTTCGGCATTAGCTCCAACAACAACTATTCTATCAACAGAGGTAATAACCTTGGCATTTATGGTGTTTTGAGTAGTTCCCCTATTGCCAATCCTTATAATGATGATGGAACGTTGAAAAGAGTGATTCGGATGCCTTTGGATGAACAGTGGGTAACGACAGAAGAAACCATCAACAATTTGGGCGATAGTTGGATAGACGAAACCAAAGCATTTGGCTCTTACAATAACCTTTATGGCGAAGTCCAAATTCCTTGGATTGAGGGCTTAAAATACCGTTTGAATACCGGCTTGAATTTCCGCAATACTAATAGTGGTAACTATACGGGTGAGGGCGTATTTAGCAATAACCCTACAACGCTTTCAACCGCTGGTATCAACAACTCTTTGACAACCAGTTGGGTGATTGAAAATATTTTGACTTATGATCGCACTTTTGGTGGAAAGCACAACTTAGGTTTTACGGCGTTGTATTCGGCACAGGAAGACCGGTTCAACAGTTCTTCTGTAGGCGCAAGAGATATTCCTTCTGATGCATTCCAATTTTATAATTTAGGACAGGCGCTTGGCGAAATTACCGTCAATCCTAACAACCAGGGTTATTCTGTAAGTGGTCTGATCTCCTACATGGGACGCGTCATGTATTCTTATAACGGTAAATATTTGCTGACCGCTACGCTGCGTTCTGATGCCTCTTCCAGATTAGCAGATGGCAATAAATGGCATACCTACCCTGCTTTATCACTAGGATGGAACATCAGCGAAGAGCCATTTATGAAAAATATCAACTGGATCAATCGATTGAAATTGCGGGCAGGTTACGGACAAACCTCTAACCAGGCAATCAATCCTTATGCTACACTCGGACGATTGAGTACCAGACCTTATAATTTTGGCGATACCTATGCAGTTGGCTACTATGTGACTCAGTTGCCTAATACCAATTTAGGTTGGGAATATTCTATTACTACGAATTATGGTATAGACTTTGCATTTTTAAACAATCGATTGTCAGGTACCGTAGAATACTATGTGACGGATACAAAAGACATTCTGTTAGGTGTGAGCCTGCCTAGTACATCCGGTGTGAGCAGCTACACGGCAAACATTGGAGAAACGCAAAACAAGGGTATTGAATTTACATTAAATGGGGTTATTTTGGATAATCCAAACGGCTTGACTTGGGAAGCTGGTATTAACTTGTATTCCAATAAAAATGAGCTGGTAGCACTGGCTTCAGGACAACTGAGAGATGAAGGTAACTCCTGGTTCGTGGGGCATCCGATCAATGTCATTTATGACTATGAGAAAGTAGGACTTTGGCAGGAAGAAGATCAGTACAGAAATATTTTGGAACCAGGTGGCAATGTAGGGATGATTAAAGTGAAATATACCGGTGAATATGGAGATGATAACGCTCCGGTAAGACAAATCGGACCCGACGATCGGCAAATAATGAGTGTTGATCCTGATTTCCAGGGCGGTTTCAATACGCGTTTCTCTTACAAAGGATTTGATCTGAGCACTGTCGGTGTATTCAGAAGTGGCGGTATCCTTATCAGTACGCTTTATGGATCGGCAGGCTACCTCAATTTGATGAGCGGTCGTAGAAATAACGTAAAAGTGGATTACTGGACACCAGAAAACACAGATGCGAAGTATCCTAAGCCCGGTGGCATTGCAAGTGGAGATAACCCAAAATACGGCTCTACTTTAGGCTACTTCGATGGATCTTATTTAAAAGTTCGTACCATTACACTGGGATACGATTTTAAACGAACTTTAGTAAAGTCTGACGTTTTTAATCAATTAAGATTATATTTTACAATACAGAATCCATTTGTGTTATTCTCCCCTTATTACAACGAATCAAAAATGGATCCTGAGACGAACTCCTATGGCAACCAAAACCAAGCAGTCGCTTCTTACCAGAGTCGTTTGCTGGTGATTGGTACAAATACGCCGACGACCCGCAATTATTTAATTGGTTTAAATGTAACATTCTAAAAAAGTATAACAATGAAACTTATTCATATAAAATCACTTTTGGGGACAGTCCTCATGACGTTATTCTTTGTGGGGTGTTCTGAAGATATTCTGGAAGAAACGCCACGCAGCATTTACGAGCCTGGTTTTTTCAAAACCGAAAAAGGGGTTCAGGGTGGTATCACTTCCTTATATGCGCACCTGCGCTACATATACGGACAAGCTTATTACTACAACTCCACGATAACCGGTACGGACGAAGCTACCTACGCGCAAAGTGCAGATGGTAACTTCAAGGACATGGATATGTCTGGCGTAGGAAATGTCACCTCCACCAGCTTTCCTACCAGTATTTTGTGGAGTACTGCATTCCCCAACATCAATACTGCCAGTGGTATTATTGAAAATGCGGAATTAGTAGGCATTTCTGATGCTTTGATCGCTGAAGCTCGTTTTTTCCGCGCGTTCGACTACTTTTTGCTGGTACAAACCTATGGCGGGGTGCCTCTGGATTTGGGCGCAGGGGAGTTGAAGTTCAATACCAGTCCTGTAAGAGTATCTGTTCGTAATACCGTACCAGAAGTCTATACGAAGGCTATATTTCCTGACTTGTTGAAAGCGATAGAAGATTTGCCGGAAGTTGGCAGAGTAAAAGGAGGCGTAACCAAAACGCTGGCACGTCTTTACCTGGCAAAAGCTTACCTGACCTATGGCTGGTGGTTAGAAAATCCAAAAGGCATTCCGACATACCCGGATGTACCCCGTACCGATCCTGACGGACACAATGCACAATGGTATTTCCAGCAGGCTTATGATGTAGCGGTAACCGGCATCGAAAATCCGGGTCCTTTCCGCTTACAGGATACTTACTATGATGTACATTATGCACCAAACGACCGCAATAGTGAAATGTTATTATATGCGGATCATACCGAATCGAGCGAATATTACAATGGTGGAAGTCTTACTTTTGGTGGTGGCGGTGCTCCAGATAACTTTGCAGTTTGGATGATGACTTGGAACTATACCGAAATTAGAAGTTATGCAAACCCGGATTTGTCTGGTGCCATCAGTTCTGTTCAACGGGAAGCGGCACAAGCTTACGGACGTCCTTGGACGCGTATGGCACCTACCATCAATGTCATTGAAAAAACCTTTGCAGATAAAAAGAACGATTCCCGCTACGATGGTACTTTCATCACCGTTTATCGGGGCAACTGGCCCAAAGGAGGGGTTAAAAACGAGGTACTTTACAATGCAAATGGTTTACCGGTTAAGCCGGGTGACGCCATTCTGACTTTCCTGGATGAGGAGCCAGCAACACCGATTACCTATCCAACTGGAGCCGGTAAAAGTAATATCGGAGCAGGTGAATTGCCAGGCAGAGCGGATTATGTAATATCACCGCGCGGCATCAGCCGGGTAGTATATCCTGGGAATTGGAAGATGGGTACTTATCGTACCGATAATGGGGATGGATTGGGGCAACCGAATGCCGGTTCTACTCGTCCATATAATATTGCAAAATTTTCAGAACTTTATTTTGTAGCGGCTGAAGCGGCTGTAAAAGGTGCTGCGACAAAAGCAGGTTACACTGCAAGAGAGTTGATCAATGTCATCCGCGCGCGCGCCGGCAAATGGCGTTGGGACAACAACGGCAACACCGCTAAAGTGCAAGACAATAGCGCTGCAATGGTGGCTGCTACGCCTGCAACGATTGACATCGACTATATCCTCGCAGAGCGTTCACGCGAATATTATGCGGAAGGTTATCGCTGGTTTGACTTAGTGCGTACCCAAAAATGGGCAGAATTGGCTGCTACTTATGAAATTGCCAGCAGTGCCAAAGGTGACCATACGGCGAAAACGTATAAGCGTACCATTGAACCGTTTCATTACCTGCGTCCAATTCCACAAGGACAGATTGATGGCATGGAAATGGACGAAACGCAAAAAGATGCTTATCAGAATCCTGGGTATAATTAGTAAATGGTATAATATAGATGTAATATTAATAAAATACTTAGCCTTTAGAATAGGAAGAGTTAAATGCAAATCTTGTTCTAATCGCTGCGGCGAGCATATCAACTCACATACATACATACCATTTAGTTAGACTTCAAGGGGTTACTCCATTTTAAATGAGAGTAACCCTTTTTATATAAATCTATTATGATAAATGAATGGATGGATGGGGGGCAAAGGATACAATTTCGTAAATCTTCAAGATTTGCGAAATCTAAAAGCTATGATTAAATGAAAACTATTTATAATAGTGTTCATTCCAACGCAATTCATTTTTAAACTGATACAAATCGGTTTTTTCATTAATTAAAACAAATTCGATGCCTGCCATAGCTGTAAAATCTTCCAGATATTCACTCGTCAAATTTTGGCTATAGCAAGTATGATGCGCACCGCCTGCCAGAATCCAAGCTGTGGCGGCTGTTTTTAAATCGGGTTTGCAACGCCACAAGACACGCGCGACGGGTAATTTTGGCAAATCGGCTTCTGGCTTTATTGCTTCTACTTCATTGACTAAGAGGCGGAAACGATTACCCATATCAATCATCGAAGCATTTAGGGCAGCGCCCGCTGCCACATTGAAAACCAGTCGAACCGGGTCAGCTTTGCCGCCGATGCCCAGGGGATGAATCTCGCAATTGGGCTTTCCTTCAGCAATGCTTTCGCAAATTTCCAGCATGTGCGAACCCAACACCGCCATGCCATTTGGGTGGAAATGATAGGTATAATCTTCCATAAAAGAATTGCCACCAGATAAATCGGCACCCATGACTTTCATCGCGCGCACCAACGCTGCCGTTTTCCAATCGCCTTCCGCGCCAAAGCCGTAGCCTTCTGCCATCAAGCGTTGTACCGCAATCCCCGGCAACTGCACCAATCCATGCAAATCTTCAAAAGTATCGGTAAAACCTTTAAAATCACCATTTTGTAAAAACGTTCTTAAACCTATTTCAATCCTTGCTGCTTCTTGCAAAGCGTTATGTTGTGTCTCATTTTTATGCAAAGCATCTGCAATATGATATTGTTCGAAGTAAATATTTACTAAATCATTTACCTGATTGTCACTTACTTCATTCACATATTTTACCAAATCGCCGATGCCATAACCATTCACTGAATAGCCAAATTGCAATTCTGCCTCCACTTTATCGCCTTCTGTAACAGCCACTTGTCGCATATTATCACCAAAGCGAGCAAACTTTGCACCCTGCCAGTCGTACCAAGCAGCGGCAGCCCGACTCCACACATTGATGTGTTCCAACACTTCTTCATCTTGCCAATGCCCTACCGCCACCTTGCGATTTAGACGCATGCGGGTACCAATAAAACCAAATTCCCGATCACCATGAGCCGATTGATTCAGATTCATAAAATCCATATCAATAGAAGCCCAGGGAATATCACGATTATACTGCGTATGTAAATGTAAAAATGGTTTGTGTAATATTTTTAGCCCTCGAATCCACATTTTTGCCGGCGAAAAAGTGTGCATCCAGCAGATGAGTCCGATACAACGCTTGTCAGCATTGGCTTCTATGCAAAGTTGGTAAATAGCGTCTGGGGTTATTAAAACAGGTTTGAATATAATTTTTACCGGAATTTTCGGGTGTTGATCAAATGATTTTGCAATTTCGGTAGAATGCGTTGCAACTTTTTTCAACGTTTCTTCCCCATATAAATGCTGGCTGCCCGTGACAAACCACACCTCTAAATTTTTTAAATTTTGTAGCATATTACTTGTGGTAAATGATTATTGCGAATTATTATCTTTCTGCCTGCAAATATTATCATGAAACCTTTATTTAAAGCAAAAATATAGGGGTAATAATTCACCTTTTATCAGCAATTTTTTCCAAATTGATCTCTGTAAAATCTTTTAAAAAGCCAATCACATTCGGATAATCTGTAAACTCTTCCTCCTGATGGGTTGTCGTAATAATATAAGCTGAACAACCTGCATTTCGGGCAGTTGCCGCTCCAATAGGCGTATCTTCAAAAACAAGACAACTTTCTAATGGAGTTTCCATTCCCATTGCCACTTTTTCCAACACCTCCGGATTGGGTTTTCCTTTTGTAACCAAACCCGCGTGTGTAACGGCTTTGAAGTAATGCCGAAGATTTAAATTATCCAGCACAAAGTCCACATTTTCCAGGGGTGCAGCGGTAGCAATGCCCATTGTAATACCAGCATTATTACATGCTTGTAAAAATTCGGACAATCCATTTACCAATTTTAATTCGGGTAAAAAGATTTCCCGATAGGCTTCTTCTTTTTCTCTGGAAATCTGTCGCCGCTCATGCAGCGAGAAACGCTCGCCAAATAAGCGTTCCAGAATTTCTTCGTTGATGCCATGAATCTCCCGACGTACTTCCTCCAGCGTCAAATCCAGTTCTAGTTCTTTCAGTTTTCGTTGCCAGGCACGATGGTGCACCATCATATTGTCCACCATCGTACCGTCCATGTCAAAAATAAATCCTGTAAATTTCATTTACTTTATTAATTATAGTAACTTATTTTACTTCTAAAACAACTACCGAAAATGGCGGAATGGTAACGCTCAACTGATCGCCTTTTTTTGTAAAACCCCGGAAAACTGCAGGTTTAATTTTATTCGGATTATCAAAAGTATTATGATCCTGTAATTTTGGAGAAGTCAAAATACTGCCGCTGATGTTTGCAAATGCTGCGCCGTGCATGGTCATATTTACCGTGTTATTTTTAGTAGGATCCACATTGACCAATGAAATGTGAATAACGCCGTTTTTATCTTTGGAAGCAGACGCAGAAATAGCAGGCAGTTCCCGATTGCCGTTCTTATACATGACATTCTTTACATCCAAAGGTAATAACTGCGCGTCTTGATGTACGTTATACATTTTCATTACATGGTAGGTCGGCGTCAATATCATTTTTGCCTCATCTGTTAAAATAACTGCCTGCAACACATTAATGGTTTGCGCCAGATTTGCCATTTTCACCCGATCCGCATGATTATTAAAAATATTGAGCGTAGCACCGGCGAGCACCGCGTCACGCATGGTATTTTGTTGATATAAAAATGCGCCGTTTGTGCCCGGTTCCACATCATACCAGCCGCCCCATTCATCCACGACCAGATCCACTCTTTTATCAGGATCATATCGATCCATGATATTTTTATGCTTCGTTATTAACTCATCCATTAACAACGCCTGGCGCATCGTGCTAAAGTATTGATCTTCAGAGAAATCCGTTGCCGAACCTTTATTTCCCCAGTTAATCACCGAATAATGATGCAACGCCACGCCTTCAATCAAACTCTTCGGTACATCGCGCATCAGCACTTCCGTCCAATGATAATCGGCATCGCTCGCACCCGACGCAATGCGCTGAATTTGCTTGCTATTCGTCCAATCGGATACAAAAGTGGCGTATTGTTTGTAAATATTCGCATAATATTCTGCCGTCATATTACCACCGCAGCCCCAGGCTTCATTGCCCATGCCCCAATATTTTACATTCCAGGGCTTCTCCCGACCGTTTTCTTTACGCAATTTCGCCATTGGACTTACGCCATCATGATTGACATATTGCACCCAATCCGCCACTTCTTTCACCGTGCCGCTGCCAACATTCACCGATAAATAAGGCTCCGCGCCCAATAACTCGCACATATTCAAAAAATCATGCGTACCAAAACTATTGTCTTCGGTCACGCCGCCCCACCATTGATTGACCATCGTCGGGCGATCTTTTTTCGGACCAATACCATCCTGCCAATGATACGTATCTGCAAAACAACCGCCGGGCCAGCGCAAATTGGGGATTTTCAGCTCTTTTAAAGCCTGAATGACATCATTACGAACGCCATTTGTATTCGGAATTTTTTGATTATTTTCACCGACATAAAAACCGCCGTAAATACATCTGCCCAAATGCTCCGCAAAATGTCCGTAAATATGTTTATTAATAGTATCCTTACTTTGGTCGGCATTAATAATAATGCTGGCATCAGTAGCTTGCTGTCCAAATGCAATAGATTGAATAACAAGCAAATAAGTTAGAATAGTAAATATGCGTATTTTGCTCATATGAATGATGTTTTAGTTAGTTTCTAAATAATTGGTCTTATAGTTTGTTAGTCAAATAGTTCGATAGTCAAGCGTGTTATTAATTATTATCATATTAACTTTGTCCATAATAAGCATTTTTCCCATGCTTGCGTTCATAATGTTTTTGAATCAAAGCGTCCTTCAGGCGCGTCAAATCGGGGCGCAGGGTGCAGGAAAGATATGCCATCCGGGCAATTTCTTCAAGCACGGCGCTGTTATACACAGCTTTTTCTGACGTTTTCCCCCATGTAAATGGTGCGTGATTGCCGATTAAAATCATTTCCACTTCTTCATAAGAATAGCCGCGTTTTTCAAAATCATTTAGTATTTGAAAACCTGTTTCATATTCATAATTTCCTTGAATCATTTCATCATTCATGGGTGGTGCGCAGGGAACATCCACCGTCAGATGGTCGGCGTGTGTGGTGCCCAGAATCGGAATGTCCAGTTGCGCCTGCGCCCAAGCAGTGGCGTAGGTCGAATGCGTATGCGCAATGCCGCCTATTTTTTCCCAATGTTTATATAATACGGCGTGGGTTTTGGTATCAGAAGAAGGGCGCATTGAGCCTTCTATTACATTCGCATCAAAATCCATGATAACAATATCGTTCGGCTGTAATTTTTCATACGGCACTCCCGATGGTTTAATGGCAAAAACGTCTTTCGCCCGATCCGCAACACTCACATTACCAAAGGTAAAGAGTACCAGCCCCAGCTTTGGCAATTGTAAATTCGCTTCGTAACATTGTTCTTTAATTTCTTGATATAAACTCATGTTTATTTTATTAATGGTACACTGATTTTTAGGATTATTAAGATGTTTTATGATTTTTATAAACAATCATAATGAATCCTAATTATCATAAAAATCAGTGTCCTATCTCGTGAATGTTTCAATATGATCACCCAGTGTTACATATTTTTGATAAATAACATCATATTTTGCCGCATTTTCAGGATTTGGTAAATATTCGGCATCAAAACCTGAACCCATTGCCTGCATCGCATCGGCAACTGAGGAATGAATATCTGCTGCCACCGCCGCAAACATTGCCGCACCCAGCGCACAGGTCTGCTCGGAACGCGCAATCCGAATCGGACGATTGAGCACATCCGCCATTACCTGCATCACAAACGGCGATTTTTTAGCAACACCTCCTAGTCCAATCACGCCTTTGATCGGAATACCTTCTTCGATAAAGCGATCCACAATTTTACGCGCACCAAAACAAGTCGCTTCCACCAAAGCCCGGAAAATACGCGGCGCATCGCTGGCAAGATTCAGACCCGCAATCGCTCCCTTCAGCGCCTGATTCGCATCGGGCGTGCGCCGACCGTTCAACCAATCGAGTGCAATAATGCCATCCGCACGTGGTTCTAGCTTTGCCGCCGCATTGCTCAATTCTAAAATCATATTATTAGAAGCTTCTTCTACCAGCTTTTGAGCAAGCGCTTTATCTATTAAGTCACTATTTAATATTATATTTTGTAAAGGCCAGCTTAATAAATTGGCAAACCATGCATATACATCGCCAAAAGCAGATTGCCCGGCTTCCATGCCGATCATATCAGGAATCACGGATCCATTTACTTGTCCGCAAATGCCATTTACTAAAGTATTACCAACTTCTTCATTCGGCGCGACGAGCATATCACAGGTGGAAGTGCCCATTACTTTACTCAAATAATACGGCTCAATTTGCCCGCCTACGGCGCCCATATGCGCATCAAACGCGCCCACGCTGACGACCACGTCCGACGGAAGCCCTAATTTTTCCGCCCATTCTTTTGATAAAGTTCCAGCTGCTTCATCGGACGTATAAGTTTTTTCAAACAAGCGTTCACGCAAGCCATCGAGCAGCGGATCGAGTGCCACAAAAAAATCATTCGGCGGTAAGCCATTAAAATCTTCGTGCCAAAGCGCTTTGTGTCCAGCCGCGCAGCGACTACGTTTTAAATTGTGCACGTCGGAGCCACCAGTGAGTAAAAATGGAATCCAATCGCAATGTTCTACCCAGGAGTAAGCCGCTTCGCGAATCGTTGGGTCAACCCGCAAAGTATGTAATATTTTTGCCCAAAACCATTCAGAAGAGTAAATACCGCCTTCATATTTAGAATAATCTATATTCCACCGAGCGCATAAATCGTTGATTTCCAAAGCTTCTTGAATCGCTGTATGATCTTTCCACAGAATAAACATCGCATTGGGATTTTCTGCAAAGGCAGGCAGGCAGGCGAGGGGAGTCCCTGACCGATCCACCGCCACCGGCGTAGAGCCAGTCGTATCCACAGCAATTCCCTTTATTTTATTGGCGATTCCGGCAGGCGCTTTGGCGAGTGCTTCTTTCACGGAAGTTTCTAAGCCTTCAATGTAATCTAAAGGATGTTGGCGAAATTGATTGTGAGCAGCTTGACAGTATTTGCCCTGTCTCCAACGCGGATAGTAAAAAACGGCAGAGGAAATTTCAGTTCCGTTGCTCGCATCTACAATCAGGGAGCGAACCGAGTCCGTTCCGTAATCAATGCCAATGACGTAGCTCATGGTGTTGATATTGAGATATTTAGGCGTTGTATGGAATTAAGTGTTTGTTTAACACTTATCAAAAGTAGCAATTGTTCTTTTGAAAAGGAATTTTTATACAACTATTTTTTAGCAAAAGATAAAACCGGCAAATGGCATCTAAAGTGCAATCTTCAATACAATCGAATCCGTTGATAAGTTTTCAAATGAAATCGCCAAAGATTAAAACCAATTAAATCATATTTGAAATAATGTATAATGGTGAAGAAACGAAATGTAATAAGTATGTAAATGGGCATTTTTATTTTTGCGAATACAGCCATTGAATTAACTCCGTCGGCTCCATGATATTCCACGAGTGCGGATGCCGCATGTTATTTTCCTTCCGGTAGCCTTTGTTTTCGGTGGTTATCAAAGTGGCTTTTTTATTGCCCAATCGGTTCAATTCATTAATCATACAAGACGCATCCAGTGCATTCATTGCCGAATAATCGCTACCACGCTCGCTGAGCCACCAATGGATATCAGGCTCCGAGTAAATGCGAATCGGTGTTTGTAATAAAGATTTAATAGCGGTTTGCATGGTATCGGAAAAAGAATAAGGGGAATATTGGTAATAATTGGTTCTTGCTTGATCGGGATTGCCGCCCATTTCCTGCTCGATGCGCCCGATCATGTACACCGCCTCCACGCTCGGTCGGGTTTTTACAGAAAGCCGCACCTGTCTTTTATAAGAATCATACAAGCGCTCAAAATCCAGCGGCGGATCAATCGCAAAAACGGCAGTCGGTTTGTACTGATAATTGTCTTGATTGGCAAGCTCTGCAAATCGCAGCGCACAACTCCCTCCAATGGAAAAACCACCGATATAAAATTTGAAATTTGAAAGGTGAAATTTGAAAATCACGTGTTCCAATATCTCCCGAAAAGACTGCTGCGTCGCACTATCAATGCCAAAGGACGTAACCCCTGTTTTAAACGTCGGAATGACCGTCAACAACCCTTGCTGCGTCGCGTACAATGGCAAATCGGTTTCCGACAAGACATGCTTCGGTTTCTCTGCAAAGCCCGGAATCAAAAACAACACACCTTTGTAGGGTAACTTTTCAGGATACACCACGAGGTACAAATTCGCCGATCGGTCGGTACTGTCCAGGTAAATCGTTTCTGTTTTTTGTGCAAATAATTGGCTCATCCACAGCGATAGCAGGCAAAACAAGGCAATTCGGGTCATTTGTAAGTGTCTTTGTACAAACCTAAGGAATTATGAGGAGACTAACAGCGCATTATAAAATAGGTTTTAGCACCTTTCAGGTAACATAAAGAACCTTTTAGGGTAAGATAAAGAACCTTTGGAGGTTCAACGGAGAACCTAGAGAGGTTCTTACTTCAACCTTTAAGGGTTCAATAAAGAACCTAAAAAGGTTCAAGGTTCAACCTATAAAGGTTCTTGATTCATGCTATAATGGTTCTTCCTTCAACCTACAAAGGTTGAATAAAGAACCTAGAGGGGTGCTTTCTTCAACCTTTGTAGGTTCAATAGAGAACCTATTGGGGTTCTTACTTAATGCTATTGAGGTTCTTACTTCAACCTTGGAAGGTTCAATGCAGAACCTATAAAGGTTCCATGCAGATGCTCGGAGGTTCTTTTTGGAGGGGAAAAGGGGGGAAGTGCAACGGTTTGATAGCTGGAATATTCGGCATAAATAATTGAAATACAGTGATTTAAATGGATTTATAAATAGTTTCGGATTCAGCCTAGTGAGAGCGGATAAGATTGATCAAAGACCAGAAGATGAAACACACTGGATGCAATTCGGCGTGAGCGGTTTTAGGGAAATAAGTAAGTAATTGAGCATCTTTAAATTATATTAAAATTTTACACAATTAACTGATTATGAGCACTTTAAGATTGTCAACTATCGACCGTGGCATTGACATCCCTATGGGATAAAACTGCTCTTTTACTTAAATGAAACATTTAGCTATATCATTTCAATCGGTTGCAGACTGTGCGAATGAGAAGTATAGGCAAAAAATTAAAGTTGAATATTCCATCAATGACTATCCAATGGACTGTAAACATTGCATATAGTTCTGTTGGTTACTTGTGTATAGATCATGGTAGTACGAACATCTTTATGTCCAAGCAATTGTTGAACCGTCCTTATGTCATAGCCATTTTCAAGCAAATGGGCAGCAAAAGAGTGCCGAAAAGTATGGCAAGAAGCATTTTTCATTATTTGTGCCTTCTGAATAGCATTTTTTACTGCTTTTTGCAAAAAGCTCTCCTGACGATGAGGTTGTTCCAACTTTCCCGAATCAGCATTCATTAAAGGCTTACTCGATGGAAAAATGTATTGCCAGGCTAATTCTTTAGCAGCATCAGGATACGTTTTTTTTCTTCTTCTGAAACAGACACACCAACAAATTCTTTAATCAACAAATTTTCTTCCAATTTTAGCTTTGTCTTTTCAATCTGTCTCACTAACGCTGGTATCAACAAGCGCGGAAGTAAAGTTCTTCGTTCCTCTTTACTTTCATCATTCCAAATAATTATTTCCTGTTGTATAAAATCTATGTCCTTTACTCGCAAAAGCGAACATTCCCGCAAGCGTAAACCGCTGCCATATAAAAGCGAAGCCATGAGATAGGATTCTCCCTGTAGATTGGACAGTACCGTGTGGACTTCTGCTCTGCTAAACACGATTGGTAGTCTTTTACCAATTTTCGCGTGTTTAAATTCAAAATCCCGAACTGGTATTTTTAAAACCTCTTTGTATAAAAAGGATAGAGCATTAAGTGCCTGATTTTGAGTAGTTAAGGCAATTTTTTTCTCTACTGATAAGTCGGTGAGAAAGGCTTTGATTTCTTTTCCTCCCATCTGCATGGGATGTCTTTCCTGATGAAAATGGATGAAACGATCTATCCATGCAATATAAGCCTTTTCTGAACTATAACTTAACCTTTTGGTACGAATCACTTCTCGAACCTGATCTAAAAACTGGGGTACTCTCATCGGTGAATTATTTTCGGGATATTATTCTGCAAATCCAGCATACTATGCAGAATTGCACCGCATAATACTAAGAAAAGCGCTTATTATGTTGTACTTAACAAAAATTTAATATAGCGATTGGTAGCATACGAAGTATTTTTGGAGAAATTAAAGTATATTTTAATGAACTTGTTTAAAATTGATAAAAAATATTAATATCAGTCAATAGATTTTTCATTTTTGAACAAGTCTATTTTGTAAAAAATCATCGCTAAAGTCCTGCTATATACACTTAGTTTTCAAGCGCTGCGTTTATCTTTGTATAAAAATGGAATGCAAATTGCACTCGATAAAAAACGCTTGCATGAAAATTTTGATACCCTTTTTAACCCTGATTTTTGTATTGTTTACAATTACCTCTTTTGCCCAAAAATACAGCAATGAATTCCTCTCCATCGGCGTGGGCGCGCGCGCGCAGGGCTTGGGCAATGCGGTAGTGGCGAATATTCAGGATGTAACGGCGGCAGCCTGGAATCCGGCGGGGCTTGCGGGCATTGATTTGCAGGGCTTGCAGGTAGGTGCGATGCACTCGGAGTGGTTTGGCGGCGTGGGCAAGTTTGATTACTTGGGCATTACTTTGCCCATGTCCCAATCAAATCGACGTATTGGCTTGTCGCTCATTCGTTTTGGAGTAGATGAAATTCCTAATACGTTGACGCTTTATGAAGCCGATGGTACGGTTAATTTTGATAATGTCACCGAATTTTCGGCGGCGGATTATGCGTTTCTCGGCAGCTACGCGCAAGCTTTAAAATCAAATAACGGTCAGTTTTTAATTGGCGGGAATGTAAAAGTGATTCACCGACGGATTGGTCCTTTTGCAACGGCGTGGGGCTTTGGTTTAGATTTGGGCATTCAATATCAGCGCGGCAATTGGCGTTTCGGTGCGGTGGGTAAAGATTTAACTTCAACTTTCAATGCTTGGAGCTTCAATTTCACCGAAGAAGAAAAACAAGTGCTGGAAATCACGAACAACGAAATTCCCATCAACAGCGTGGAAGTGACCAAACCTCAGCTATTGCTAGGCGTGGCGCATCGTTTTCAATTTAATAAATTGGGCATCACCCCAGAACTCGACTTTAATATCACCACCGACGGCGAGCGTAACACCTTGATTTCCAGCGATCCATTTAGCATTGATCCGGCTTTTGGCATCGAAGCGGATTATAATGGTTTCCTCTTTGTGCGCACGGGTGTGAGTCAATTCCAGCGAGAAAAAGATTTTGATAATGAAGAAATGATTGCGGTGCGACCGGCTATTGGCGTCGGATTAAAAATTTCTGCCCTGCGTCTGGATTATGCGTTTACCGACCTCGGCGACCAGGACAATACGTTTTCGCATGTGATTTCGCTGATGTTGGATGTGAAGGCGAGGAAGAAAAATGCGAATTGATATTGTGGATGCTATTGTTTCTGTGGATGCTATTGATTCTATTGGATACTAAAGCAACAATAGCATCGCGCAGCTAGCATCCACCGTATCGCGCAGCAAATATCTATTTTTTAACACTTCTCCCCATTGCAATTTTTCAAAAATCGATTTATCTTGCCAACCTAACAGCGCAAGTAGCTGTTACACCCACACCACACAGGTATCGCCTTTAGTTTTTGCCTCAACACTTTTAGACAAATAAAGGTCAGACGTGATGTGACTATGGCGGGCTTCAATCCTTTGACTTGTCAGGATTCTCGCAAGAGACAAGAAGATTACAGAACCACATCGGCTGCCTTAATCCTGTCGCTTCGGGGGTCAAAAACTCCCATAGATACTTGTGTGGCTATTTTTATTTGGTGAGTAGTGAGCTATTTATCTAGCGAGCTTACCATTGATGCCCCGTTCACCAGATCACTAAATCACTAGATAAATTCCTACAGCTTCGGGGGGATAATATTTTTGAAATGCCCATTCATTAATACGCGTTGGCGGAGGGTCTCCATTTCGCGTACGGTGGGGATTACGCGTTCCAGGTGCTCCAGCATCACCCGCTGGCGTTCAGTTTCATCGAGCATACACAAAAATTTATACTCTTCCTGCAAAGAAAATCCGACATGATGCGCCCAGTCGTAGGTGCGAAAATCCTGCACATTTTCTGGCAATGGTTTATCTAAACGCAACAATTCAAACAGTTGCTGCATCTGCTCCAGAATTTTCTCGGCAGTGACAAAATCACTTTGGTCGTCGGTACTCAAAGGCTCCACATCGGCACCGGAATAGAGCTTGCCGGGGGCGGTTTTATAAAATTGTTGGATGCGAAACAAATCAATCCCTTGCGTTTTGATGTCTAACTCTCCGTTCTCGTACCGTTTTTCCACCGACACAAGTTTAATTTCCGTGCCCACGTCCATCATATTGCCGCCGATGTGGGCCGGGATACCAAAAGTGAGGTCTTCTTCCTCACACTCTTGCATCAATTGGCGGTATCGTGGTTCAAAAATGTGTAGGTTCAGTGGCTCGCCAGGGAAGACGACCAGTTGCAATGGGAAAAGTGGTAGAAACTTACTCATTCATCAAAAAATTTATACAGAAAATCCAAGATTTTGTTGACTTCAAGCGTTATTTTTTCTGAGACTGAGAATTCGCTATCTAAACAAGTAAAACGCCGTTGGTGTTGCGTGAAAAGCTTAAAAAGATGTCAGATACCAGATTACCGATTTTTCTTTTCTGGCGTTTAAGTTCTGACTTCCCAATTGCAACTATCTTGAATGCCCAATCAGCAATAATATCATAATTTAATATTATAATATCATAATTCGTAAATCAATCAATATGTTTGCCATGAAAGCTCGTCGTATTACATTTCTATCCTTTATTTTTATTCTTTTATTTACTTCCGCTTGTAAAAAACAGTCGGAAAACCGCGCCGAAAAACTCCCGGAAAGCGTACAAACTTACGTGTATGGCTTCACCAGCGGTATCATTTCCAAAGCCAATCCGATCCGGGTGCGCTTCGCAGATGCCGTGGTGGACTCAACCCTGGTAGGTGAAACGGCAAAAAACGTAATTAGTTTCGATCCTGCCATTTCCGGTCAAGCCGTGTGGGAAGACGCGAAAACCTTGCGTTTTGACCCTGAAGAAAGTTTAAACTCCGGTACAACGTACATCGCTACGGTCGAATTAGGAAAAATTGTAAAGGGGGTGCCCAAAGACGCCCAAAGTTTCCAGTTTGACTTCCGCACACGCGATCAGTATTTTGAGGTGCAAACCAACGGCTACGATGCCCCGAATCCAAAAGATTTGAGCAAACAGGAATTCAGCGGCGCTTTATTCACTGCCGATGTGGCTGAAAATGAGAACATTGAGCAAGCTTTAACGGCGAAGCAAAATGGCAAATCCCTGCCCATTCGTTGGGAACATCAGGCGGCGCAATTGGTGCACAATTTTGTCATCACCGAGATTAATCGTGGCAATCAGCCTTCGGAAATTGAACTGGAATGGGACGGCAAACCCGTGAATGTGGTGCTGCGCGGCGAAAAAGAAGTGGAAGTGCCATCTTTAAAGGATTTCAAAGTGACCGACGCGCGCGTGGCGCAAGATCAGGAGCAATATATTCTGTTGTTTTTCTCCGATCCGCTGTCGGAAACGCAGAATCTGGACGGTTTGGTGAGCATTCGCGATTACAATGGTGCGCTGCGCACGGTGGTGGATGGCAACCAGGTGCGCATTTATCCGTCAGAACGCATCGTCGGTGAGCGTAGAATTGTGGTAAGCCCAGGTGTGAAAAATCTGAACGGCAAATCCATGGCGAATCCAAGCGAGTGGCAATTGGCGTTTGAAGACGTGCAGCCGCAGGTGCGATTGGTTGGTCGGGGTGTGATTATGCCAAATTCCAATGGATTGATTTTTCCATTTGAAGCAATTAGTTTGACCGCTGTTGATGTAGAAGTTTTTAAAATTTATAACAACAACATTCTCCAGTTTTTACAAACGAATGAGTTGGATGGCAATTACGATTTGTATCGCGTCGGACGGGTGATTATGCAAAAACGGGTCAATCTGAACGACCTCAACGCCCGAGCCCGCACGAGCGATTGGACGCGTTATGCGCTGGATTTGAGCAAAATGATCGAGCAAGACCCCGAAGCAATTTACCAGGTACGCATTGGCTTCCGACCACAATATTCCAATTATTTTTGTGACAATGAAAGTTCGACGGGCAGTACAGCTGAAAATAGCACAGATGTAGTGCCGCTGGTGGGCAATACCGATGAAAACGGCGAGTACGTTAGCATCATGGACAGCTGGTACGGCGTAGATGGCTGGTACGATGGCTACAGCTGGTCGCATCGCGAAAACCCTTGTTTTCCAGCGTATTACAATTCAGATCGCTTCATTCAGCGCAATGTGATTGCCTCCAATCTGGGCATCGTTGCCAAAGGCGGCACCGATAATTCCTATTTTGTAACAGTTTCCGATCTGCGTACGACCGAGCCGATGAGCGGCGTCACGCTGGAATTTTATGATTTTCAACAACAATTGCTGACGAGTGCACAAACCAATGGCGACGGGCAATCCACGGTTCAATTGTCACGCAAACCCTTTGTTGTCGTTGCTCGCAGTGGCGAAGAAAAAGGTTATCTCCGTTTGGAAGATGGCAATGCTTTGTCGCTCAGCCGATTTGAAGTGGAGGGTGAAGTGACGCAAAAAGGCTTGAAAGGCTACCTGTACGGCGAGCGCGGCGTATGGCGTCCGGGCGATTCGGTGTATTTGAATTTTGTATTGGAAGATCGGGATAACAAACTACCGGAAAACTATCCGATTACTTTTGAATTGACCGATTCACGTGGTCAAATGCAGGAACGACGCGTGGTGACGCCGAGCGCGGGCGATGTTTATGCGTTGTATTTTGAAACCGATCCTGATGCGCCGACGGGTAGTTGGAATGCCAAAGTAAAAGCGGGCGGCGCTGAATTCAACCGCTCGATTCGCATCGAAACGGTGAAACCGAATCGCCTGAGTATCAATCTGGATTTTGGTAAAAAAGAACTCCGTGCTTCCGACGAACCGCTTACCGCGAATTTGTCCTCAAGCTGGCTCTACGGTGCTCCAGCAAAGAATTTGAAAGCCGTTGTAGAAGTACAATTAAGCGAAGCAAATACCACTTTTTCAAAATACAAAGATTTTGTTTTTGATGATCCGGCGCGTTCTTTCTCTGCTGAACCGAAAGTCATTTTTGATGGCACGTTGGATGAAAATGGTAATGCGCAATTCAATGCTAACGTATTGGATAACAAGCTTGTACCTGGTAAATTGTCGGCTTCCTTTAAAACGCGAGTAATCGAAAAAGGCGGCGATTTCAGTACGGATAATATTACAATGCCCTATCATCCGTTCTCGGTTTATGCGGGTATTGCTATTCCCAAAGGCAGTTGGGGCGATAAGCAGGTGCAATTCAACAAACCGACCAAAATTAATTTTGTCTCTGTCAATACCGGCGGCAGTCCGCAGCGCAATCGCAATTTGAGTATCGGCTTGTACCGCGTAGAATGGCGCTGGTGGTGGGACGAAGGGTATGACAATGTCTCTCGTTACAACAGTGCAGAACATGTGGATGCCTTGCAAACCCAATCCGTTACGACCAATGCGCAGGGGCAGGCAAGTTGGAATGTAACGGTCAGCGACTGGGGGCGCTACCTCATCCGCGTGTGCGACACCGAAAGCGGGCACTGCACGGGCGATTATTTCTACGCCGGCTACCCGGAAGACGATTATCAGGCGCGCTCGGCGGCTGCCATGCTTGGATTTTCTTCTGACAAACAAAAATACAACGTCGGTGAAACGGTGACTTTGACCATCCCGACTGGCGAGGAGGGCAAGGCTTTAATCACATTGGAAAACGGCACGAAAGTCGTTGAATCTTTCTGGAAAGAGTCTAAAAAAGGCGAAAACAAGTTCATTTTTAAAGTGACGGAAGAAATGACGCCCAATGTGTATGCGCACGTGGAACTCATTCAACCGCACGCCCAAGCCAAAAACGACCTGCCCATCCGCATGTACGGCGTAATTCCGATTCTGGTGGAAGACCCCGCCACGCGTTTGAATCCGGTCATCAATATGCCGAATGAATTAAAACCAGAACAAACCGTCACCGTCGAAGTATCCGAAAAAAGCGGCAAAGCCATGGCTTACACCATTGATATTGTCGATGAAGGTTTGCTGGGTTTAACGCGTTTCCAAACGCCGAATCCCTGGGAGTCTTTCTTTGCCAAAGAAGCCTTGGGCGTTAAAACCTGGGACGTTTATGACATGGTGCTCGGCGCTTACGGTGGTGAATTGGAGCGTATTTTGAGTATTGGTGGGGATGCGGGCATCAATCGCAAAGCCGCACAGGATCGTGCGAATCGCTTCAAACCGGTGGTCATTCACCTTGGTCCATTTGAATTGAAACGTAGTCAGAAAGTGAAGCATCAGATTAAAATACCCAACTACATCGGAGCAGTGCGCACGATGGTCGTGGCTTCGGGTGACAATGCTTTCGGCAGCGCTGAAAAAATGACACCGGTGAAAAAACCGCTGATGATTTTAGCAACTTTACCGCGTGTACTCGGTCCGGGCGAGACCTTGAAATTACCGGTGAATGTGTTTGCAATGGAATCTAAAGTCAAGAATGTCAACGTTTCTGTAAAAGAAAAAAGTGGTTTGGTCAGCTTGACAAACAGCGCTTCGCAATCTATTAATTTTGATAAACCAGGTGATGGTTTGGTTGAATTTGAGGTGCAGGTGAAAGAAAACATTGGCGTTGCCAAATTTACCATTACGGCTCAGGGTGGTGGCGAAACGGCTACGCAAGACATTGAAATTCAGGTGCGTAATCCAAATCCGATTGTCACCGATGTACGCAGCAAAGTATTAAATCCGGGCGAAGATTGGTCGCAACAATACAATGTAATTGGCATGAAAGGCACCAACGAAGGCATGCTCGAAGTATCGAACATTCCTCCGATCAACCTCGGCGAGCGTTTGCAATATTTGATCCAATATCCTTACGGTTGTTTGGAACAGACTTTATCCGGCGGTTTCCCGCAATTGTACGTCAGCAAATTGATGGAATTGAACGAGCAGCAGAAAAAATCGGTGCCGAACAATATCAAAGCGACAATTGATCGCTTGAAGCAATTCCAAACCGACAACGGTGGCTTCGCGTATTGGCCCGGCGGCGACACGCCCGACCAATGGAGTACCAGCTACGCCGGTCATTTCTTATTGGAAGCCAAAGCTTTAGGTTATAATGTACCGACTAATTTGCTCGACCGCTGGGAAAATTTCCAGAAGAAAGCCGCCCGCATGTGGGATCCCAAACTCAAGGATTACGGCTTCATGGATGACCGCAGCCACGAGTTGAATCAAGCCTACCGCCTTTACACCTTGGCTTTAGCCAAAGAACCCGAAATGGGCGCGATGAACCGCCTGCGCGAAACCAAAAACCTGAGCAACGCCGCCAAATGGCGCCTCGCCGCTGCTTACGCGGCTGCCGGGAAGCCCGAAGTTGCCAAATCCATCACCCAAAACCTCCCCCGCAGCGTCACCGATTATCGTGAACTCAGCTATACCTACGGCTCTACCCTGCGCGATCAGGCGATGATGTTGGAAACAATGGTACTGATGGGTAACAAGAGTGGGGCGGGTGACATGGTGCGCGATGTCGCCGAGGAATTGAGTGCTCAACAATGGCTCAGCACGCAGGAAACGGCTTACGCCCTGCTGGCAATCGGAAAATTCGTCGGCAATACCGAAGTAGGCAAGCGCTACACCTTTACGTATGCGGTGAATGGCAAAAGCGTTAACGCCGGTTCGACCACGCCTTTGATGCAAATACAAGTGCCGACGAGCAACGGCGGCAGCACCGTCAACGTGAAAAACACCAGCCAGGCAACCCTGTTTGCAAGGCTCATTTTGCGCGGACAACCCGTAGCCGGTGCCGAAACCGCCAGCGCCAACAATTTGAACATCAGCGTGGTATATAAAACCACCGGTGGCGAAACGCTCGACCCGGCGAACATCCCACAAGGGACGGACTTTGTAGCGGAAGTAACCGTGAAGCACCCCGGCAGCCGGGCAATTCCGTACCGCGAGCTCGCGCTTACGCAGATTTTCCCCTCTGGCTGGGAAATTCTGAATACTCGGATGGACAATTTCCAAACCACCGGCAACGTCGCCAACCCCGATTACCAGGACTTCCGCGATGACCGGGTGAATACCTTCTTCGACATTTTCCAAAACCAATCGCTTACCTTCGTCGTGCGGCTCAACGCCGCGTACCAGGGGCGATTCTATTTACCCGCAGTAGCTTGCGAAGCGATGTACGACAACTCCATCACCGCGCGCACGCCGGGTAGATGGGTGGAAGTAGTGGGAAGTGGGGAGATATAAAAAGATGTGACCGAGTAACTCGCCTCAAGCGAGTTACTCGGTTATTTAAAAATTAATTTCGCTTTCTATCCATTTATTTAGGATATTGTTGATTAATTTTGCTTTCATTGAAAAATTACCTCTTTTAACCACTTTTTCTTTTTCCAATTCTTTACAAAATATTTATGGAAAAACTAAACTACCGTCAAATTTTGCTTATCGTCGGCGTTTTGATTGTTTTTGAATTACTCGCTTTTGGAGTAAAGAAATTGAGTGCCCCTTCTTCTGAAACTACCCCAAATATTCAGTTCCCCTTGCCCTTAAATGATACTACAAAAGTGCTATTAGAAGGAAAATGGAAATATGAAGATATCTTTGAAATAAGTGCAGGCTCTTTTCAGGTACAAACTACTTATTTAACAATAAAAAATAACGGTGATTTTATTTTTACAAAAACTTGGAAGACCATTCTTCAGCAGAGCGAAAAAGATGTAGGTAGCGGGATAGAAAGGGAATATGGCTATTGGAGAGTTGGAAAATGGAAAATAGAAAATGGATTATTGATTCTTGAGCATTTAAAACCTGACCCATATATTAGTAATTTAATAGTTTTATTTATTAATGAAGATGAAATGCATACCAAACGGCAAGATGAAAATGGTAAATACAAAGGCTACTTCGAAAGACGGATTAGAATAGACGAAACTCGAAAAACAATTTTGGAACAATGACAAAAAACAGATATATAAATGGATTTTTATATGCCTCTTCCATATCTGGACTCCTTATTCTTGTGTTTTTTTTATTTGGCATTCCAAATGAAGATACCTCAAGTTGGTTAGTTATGAAGCCCCATTTAGGAACTTCTATAACTAAAAAGATTGTAAGTTCTTTTTTGTCTTGTTTTTTTCATGGAGATTCTAATCATCTTTTAGGTAACGTATTCTCTTTTTTAATTTTTGGAACATATATGTTTTCGGTAAGTAGAATATATAGTTTTGCTGCTTTATTTGCAGGAATGATACTTCCAGGTTTTTTGTTATATTTTTTACCTTATCAAGATAATGGTATCTATTTTGGCTTTAGTGGCGTTTGCTTTACTGCAATAGGTTTTAGTCTGGTATCATTTTTAAGAACTGATTTTGAAATAAAATCAGATTGGCTCCCTGCAATAATTTTAGCAAAGCTGCTTTTTACTATTTTTATTCTAAATAATTTTTTAGGAGCTGGATTCTGGGGTACACTTTATAATTCTGAAATATCAAAAGGAATAGCTTGGCAAATACATCTTATCGGCTTGATTACAGGACTAACATTCGCTATTTCTGATAAAGAAAATAGTTGGCATTTTCTTTTTGGTAACAGCATAACTGATGAAGAAAAAAACAAAATAAAAAGCTACTTTCAAAGTTTTAAAGATGATTTCAAGAAAAATCAGGAAAATTAATTTTCTCTGCTCGCGCCGCATTACATCCAGTGTCTTTCATTCATTTTTCCTCCAAAATTGTTTACATTTGTAAAAGAAGCGGAATGGCTCAACCGCATCAAACTTTCACCCCAATTGTACAGTTTTAAAATAAAACATTCCATCATTTTATGGCATTGATCATTTCCGACGAAGTTCTTTCCAAAGCGCAGCTTTCTGCCAATGAATTGCTGATAGACCTGGCGTGCTATTTGTATGACAAAAAAAAGATGAGCATGGGGAGAGCCAGAGCCCTGGCAGGTTTGAATCAGCTGGAATTCCAGCAAGCGCTGGCAGAGCGCGGCATTGACATTCATTATACCGAAGATGATCTGGAAAAGGATTTGCAAAACTTGGGTATAAGCCTCTAAGCATGATTATTGTAAGCGATACCTCTTCCATAAGTAATTTGTTGCAAGTAGGCTTGATAGAATTATTACATCAATTGTATGGCGAGATCACTATCACGCCTGCCGTTGAGCGAGAGCTATACGCTATTGACGAGCAAGGTGCAGCCATTGAACAATTGGAATGGATAAAAATAATTGCTCCGACCAATCAAAAATTGATTTTAAGTCTTTTGGAGGATTTGGATTTGGGAGAATCCGAATCTATTGCGCTAGCACTAGAATATGATGCTGAATATTTAATTATTGATGAATATCAAGGTAGGCTTATTGCAGATCAGTACGGCATCAAAATCATCGGTATTTTGGGTATTCTTATTCAAGCGAAACAGATAGGGCTGTTGCCAAATGTGAAAGAACCGATTGAAAATTTACGAAATATCGGCTTTAGGTTGAATAAGGAGCTGGTTGCTAAGGTTTTAAAGAAATTAGGAGAAGAGTAAAAAAATTATATAAGTAATTGGTAAGCTCTAGCCTTGGCAAGCCGCATCAAGTGCTCCAGCACAAAGTAATAATCTAACTCCGCTTTTTCTTCTGCCGTTAAGCCGGTTTCTTTTTCTTTGGCTACCAAATCCTCGACGCGCCGATTCGCCGCCTCCGAGGGTCGGAAAGCCGCTACCTGTGCGGGATTGGCGGCAGCAATAAAATTGATAATTTCTTCTTGTACTTGAGTGGTGGACATTGCGGAAAATTTATTCAAAAATAGGATTTTATGAGGGTAAAAACAAATTTCAGGTAGTAGAGGTTGCCGCTCGCGCTGGATTGCATTGCATCCCGTGCGTTTCATCTCCTGGTCTTTGACCATCAATCGAATTACTAACAGCAGTTTAATGCACTTGAAATGAAACGAAGATTTTGATAACTTTGTTACTTTACAAAATGACGATACGATGAACTCAATGGCTTTTCAAATCCGATTAGATACCAATATCATTCAACTGCCGAATGCCAGTGGATTTATAGGTAAAGAAGTGATTATTATGGTGGTAGAAATTGTGCAGGAAGCAAAACCTCAGAAAACAACCTGGCGCTATCTGGGGGCTGCGAATATGAAAGGCACATTAGACAACCAGAATATTCGGGACTTAGCGTATGAATAAAGTCGTTTTAGATACCAATGTCTTTATTTACGCGCTTGACGAGCAATCTATATTCTACGAACGCGCAGTTAATATTTTACAAGCGGAGGAGAACGAATTATTTACCACCACTAAAAATATCTCCGAATATTTTGCAGTTGCTTCCAAGTTAGCAATAGAAAAAGAAAAGGTTTTTGGGTTTTATGAAGATTTGCGCTTGAATGCAACAATTCTGTTTCCGAATGAAACGAGTCTGCATTTTTTAGAAATGCTGCAAAAAAAATACCAACCAAAAGGCAACCGAGTGTATGATATGGAAATTGTGTCTGTTATGCTTGCACACGATTTAGAGCAAGTGATGGTGAAGAATCCTTTTGTGTAAATTGTGAATCGGGTCTCTCGCAATGGACTCGGTACGTCAGAATGCCATCAGGTGTCAATGGCAGGAGGGTGTATGAATCACCGTGTCCCTTTGGAGACTCAATAAAAAAATAATCGCAATTATCTCCGTGCAGTTGCAAGTTTCCTCTGTGCAGTTGCGAATTACCTCCGTGCAATCGCAAATTATCTCCGTGCAGTCGCGAATTACCTCCGTGCAGTCGCAAATTATCTCCGTGCAATTGCAAATTATCTCCGTGCAATTGCAAATTATCTCCGTGCAGTCGCAAATTATCTCCGTGCAGTCACGAATTATCTCCGTGCAGTCGCAAATTACCTCCGTGCAGTCGCAAATTACCTCCGTGCAGTCGCAAATTACCTCCGTGCGTCTATATTTATCCTATCATTTTAACAGGGAACTTATTTAAAATTAATAAAAAACATTAATATTAGTCAATAAATGAAGCGTTTTTGCAATCTGCCACTCCTAAAGGGATCCCGCTGGAAAAAAACAGTAAGGCACAAATTTTACACAAAACTTTGTGAGATTTAGTGTTTTGGTGTCTTTGTAGCAAAATTAGATGCTTTATTAACAATACCAGTTCGTTTATATATTAAATAAAATCTTTTATTTTAAACAACTTCAGAATATATCAATAAACATTCCTACACACCCAACAAATATAAAATTCCCCTAAAACATTTATCTTTCGGACAAATCTTCGAACTTCATGTTCACCATCGAAGCCCGTTATGTACCCCTATTTTACACTGTTTTTGCGTTGTTGATGCTGAGTTTTATCGTGTGGTGGCTGCGTACCGTATGGCGTTTTAATAATAACATACAGCAAACCCACCGCCGGATGTCGCAAGCGCTTCCTGACGCCGCCCATCCATTACCCGGCTTGCAGTCCTGGCATTCCGGGTTGTTTAAACACCTGTATTTACCGGGATATGAATCCATGCGTACCGCCCTTTTCTTTGTGGAAAAAACGCGGATACAACTCAATGTCTTGCATGAGAATCAACCGTTCTTACATTTCCGCTTATACTTCGTGCGTCGCCTATTACAAGCGCCGCAAGGCACCCTTACGTTGCGCACGGCGGCGCATGAAGTGGTGTTACAATTACAATATCAACATGGAGAAGAATCCGCCGATGTGTGGGTCAATCAGATACAAATCGGTCGCCTCGTACTCGACGTCAAAGCCCTGCCCCTGCCGCTGGCAGACACTTATTTATACGATACCCATCAACAACCCATCGGCAAATGGACTTGTCAATTAAAACCCAATGAATCCCCCCAACTCGGTGACCTCCGCTACGGCACGGTAACGCTTCATGGCACCGACCTTGCAGAAATGCTGACCTTCCATCCCAAACGCATCGGCAAGGGGCGCTGGCAAACGGCATTTGATCTACTCAATCTTTCCATTTATCCCGATTCCCCCAATTTTTATTCCCATCGTGGCGTCTCGTATGTCCGCTCCCTCCGCGACCATCTCACACCTGAACAGGAACACTGGCTGCTGGCGCTCACGGCACTGCTACTGTATAAAGAAAGTTGGTATCCGGCGGGGAAGGCACGGCTGTCCAATTATATGCTGGAGGAGGCGAGGAAGAAAGTTGGAAATTTTTGAAAATAGTGTTATGTGATGTAGAGATTAGATTAATTTTTTGTATCAAAAAAGAGGCATCAATATGATATTGACGCCTCTAATCCTGCAAATTTTAGATTTCTTTTATTGCAATATCAAAATCTCCGAAAACTTTTTACCATCTTCATAAACAACGTGTAAGTAATATTTACCTCTAGTCAGATTAGTTACATCAAAATTAACCGTTCGGTTAGCCCGAAAAGCGCTAAGCTCCGCTCCATTGCCTGGTTTGAAAACATGTGTTGTGCGTAAATCACCGTCTTTAATCAACTCTACACTTTTAACCCGCTCGGCGGTAAACTCAGAAGTGAACTGTAAAGACACTGTATTAGTAGCAGGATTGGAAGAAGTCATTAAATACCCCGAGCCATTTTGAAGATAAAAAGTATGCCCTATACCAACACCGCAGCGATTGGCAATATCTACTTCAACTCTGACAAAATCACTGGTGGACACATTAGCAGCATTGCCTTTATTGTAATTGATGCCATTAAAGGTATAATTACACCCCCCGGAGTTAGGATAAAGATACCCGCTGCCGCCAAAAATGCGCCAATGGTAGGAGGCACAAGGACTCAGTGATTGCACACTTATGTATGCACTGCCGTTGATGTAGTTGAACGTTCCGCTTGGTACTGGATTGTAAACAGTTGGTGTTCCTGCCTGAATGGATTGATTCACCGATTGTGGCGCTTGGCAGGCATTGTTTACCGTAAGGGTAAGCGTGCCGCTTTGGGTAGCGGAGAGCGTAGTATTGGCAGTGTTATTGGGCGTAGCGGTGATGCCGCTGGTACCGCTCCAGGAGAAAGAGGTGGCATTGGTGGCAGAACCTGTAAGTGTTTTTGACTCGCCGGAGCAGATCACATCATTGTTTAATCCACTGATACTTGGAAAGCCGACTTGGGGGCGATCCATCAGCAGATCAAAATATTGCAAGAAACAGTTGTAATCACTTCGACGATAACGCAAACTTATTAATTGATCCGTACTGCCCGCCGGTGCTGTTACTGTGATGCTGTTGGTAGTAGATGAGCCACTCCAGCCTGATGGTAAAACCCATTGATACACCACACTGGTGCTGGGGCTGGTAGTAGGCGGAGCAGCCGTAAGTGTGAAAGTTCGGGTACCACAAGGCACTGGAACAGTTGCATTATTAGAATAAGCGCCGCTTACTCCTCCGCCGGTGATTGTGATGTTAGAAATAGGAGCGATGTGTTTGACGGTCACTACTCGTTCGGCAGTACGAACGATATCGTTGTTCCCTAATTTTTTCCAGGTTACGGTTACCTTGATCCTTTTAATCGTCGTATTAGAAGTGTTTTCCCAGCGTACGTTCACTGTGGAAGCATTGTCAGGACCAATGATGGCTCCATCTACTACCGGATCCACATCCCAATTTATAGACCTTGTCCATGTTCCATCCGGTGAGCTAGCGACTCCTAAGTCATAAAGGGCAATAACACATTCTGGATCAATATTAAAACAATTAGAAGAGGTAGGATTACAACTAATAGAGACAGTCTGCCCTAAAGCTAGCGTAGTGCAAAATATACTAAAAGCAATTATTAAAATTTTATTCATGACTTTTACTTTTTTTAAATTTAAAAATGATAGTTAACAAATAGCCTAAAAAAAGGCTTGATCGCTACATCGTATGTCCATCCTTGTCCAATAACATGTTTAGTTAAAGGATTAGGAAGACTATCATTGGCTGAAAGATTTCCGGTTTTGAAATTGACTCCTTGAACGATTAAAGCCATTTCCGTTGCAACTGAAAAGCTGGAAAGCAATTGATAGCGAAATCCGTTGATCAGGCGGATACCGCCTCCTTCTCGTATGCTTGTTTGATCAATCACAAAATTGGCTTGTTCAGGAATGGTTTGATTTCCAACGTTGAGAGTTGTCACAAAAGGTATCCAATAGCGATCTTTGTCTCTGGTATAAAAAAGATCAGCCGCTGCATACCATCGTAATCTTTCCATACTGCGTTCGTATTGTATGCCTACAAATACATTGAAATTTGTTCGTCTTGTTTCACGATCCTCCCAGATAAGGTATTTCAATCTAACGACTGTATCTACCGTTTCGGTAACTCTGGTAGATAAGGTATCATCCGTCCAATTCAACTCCAAACCCATGCCGCCGCGCAGCGCCCACTTTTCCTTGAAGAAGTACCGCACTACAAAGTTGTAAGGCTCGCGCTGGTCCCAGATGGGTTTCAGGTCGAGTCCTACTTCCCACTTGCTGCGGGGGAAGCTGGCGGTATCTTTGCGCATCAGTTGGGCGGTGGCGGCAGTGGCACTCAGTAACAGCAGTAGCAGTAATGCAAATTGTAAGGACGTTGATTTCATCTTTTATTTATTTTTTTGATTTAGAAAATACAATGTTAGGAATGGTCTTATCAGATCATTCAATGTGTTAAAAATACAGCCTTATAAAAAGATAAACTAACGCCCATCTTGGTGCGGCAATACTAAAGGCGCTAGGAACTGTCGTTGCAGTTTCGGCATTTTTTCATAAATTTGTACTTTATCTAGTTATACAATAGGCTTTTGTCGCCGGGCTAGCACTTGGCGGCATCAGCCTTTTTCCCAAAAAAGACTTATTTGAGGCAGTCGATAAACTTTAAAAAAGTTCTTACCTGAAAAATCTTGAAAGTTTTTACAAATTTTAGCACAAAGCTGTTACTGATTGAGGCTTGACTAGCGGTTCATTTTACTTACTTTGTAAGTATCATATCACATCTCTACATTAGATTGGCAAAACAAAGAAAGAATACCTTACAAAGTAAAACAAATATTATACAAATAGCAAGCGTGTAAAGTAAAAGTATAAAAATTTAACAATTGTTAAAAAGGAAAATTAATTTGTTAGAGTTGTACTAAATTTTTGCAGTAATTTGGTAATATACAAGTCTTTCTTTTTACTAATTCTGTCCAAAGCGATCTACTAAAAACATTTTATCCCTGTACTCGCTGAGTATCCAAAATATCTCGGCTGTACGCACTATTTCTTAATCATCCTAAAACATAACAAATTGTTTTTCAAAGCCAACGCAATTTCCCGTTTGCTTTTGTATTTTTGTATAAAATGCAGGCAGTTATGCAATTTGTAGATATTAAAAATGATATTGCTTTTCGAAAGATTTTTGGCAACGAAAACAAAAAAATCATTTTAATTTCTTTCCTCAACGCTGTGATGAAGTTGAAAGGTAGGGATGTCATTGAGGACGTGGAAATATTGAATCCCTACCAACTTCCCATCATCAAGAACCTAAAAGCGTCTATCATTGATGTAAAAGCGAGGGATAAAAAGGGCAAGACTTACATCATCGAAATGCAGGTAGCCGAGCCAGACGGTTTAGACAAACGACTGCTGTATTACGCGAGCAAGGAGTATTCACAGCAGATTGAGAGCGGTGAGTACTACACAGCATTGAAACCGGTGATTTTTATAGGCATTTTTGATTTCAAATTCACAGAAGGTAGCAAATACCTTTCGCACCATGCCGTTTGCGACGTGGAAAATGGAGAACGCAAAATTAAAGACATGGATTTCTATTTTATTGAACTTCCAAAATTTGAAAAATCCTTGACTGATTTGCAGGAAGTCAGCGAGAAATGGATTTTTTTTATAAAAGAGGCTGAAAATCTTGAAGTTATCCCTCAAAATGTGGATGATGAAGGATTGAAAGCAGCCTATGAAGATGCCAACAAACACTCCTGGACGAAGGAAGAACTAGAAGCATACGACTATGCTGCGATGAGAGAACAAGATGAAAGAGGAAAATTGGCTCATGCCGAGAAAAAGGGAAAAATAGAGGTAGCAAGAGAAATGAAGCATGATGGAGAGCCGCTCCATAAAATAATGAAATATACGGGCTTGACGGAAGATGAAATCAATGAAATATAAAAAATCGCCGATCAACGAATATGCGTCAATGCCGTTGAAACCTACCTACAGAGCCAACGCACTGCGGCATAGCGTGTATGTCAAACATTAGAGAAACGAATCGAACCATCCCATATACAATAAAATCCTTCCAGAAAACCCTTTGCCATTCCCTACTTTCCTGCTAACTTAAGCCCCAACCGATATTGGTACAAACCCATATTCACACCTAATTGATGATGAAACTTTTTAAACGAAACCGGCTGATGGTAGCGCTGGCGTGGGCGCTGCTGGTCATAAGCTGTAATACGGCGACGATGGCAACCAAGGAAGAGCCACCTATCCGCACGCATGAGGAATTGGTACAGTTGTTTCAGGATTGGCGGGCATTTCAGGCACCGGTAATGAAAGACGGATTGCCGGATTATTCCGCCGCTGCCATGAAACAACAACACCAGGAACTGAAAAATTGGCAACAACGACTCACTGCGGCGGACACCAGCGGCTGGACGATTCCGCAGCAGGTGGATTGGTATTTGCTTTGGGCAGAAATGAACGGGCTGGATTTTGACCATCGGGTGTTGCAGCCCTGGGTGCGCGACCCGGCGTTTTATGTGTGGTTTTATCCTGATCCTTCGGATGTGCCGGAGCGCGAGGGTCCGAACATTCATGGTTGTGTGGAATTGCCAAAGTACGCGCAGCCATTGTCGGCGCAGGATGCAGCGGAGATTGCGGGCAAATTCAGAAAAGCAAAAGCTTTGTATGAACAGGCAAAGCAAAACCTCACCGGCAATGCGCGGGATTTGTGGATCACCGGCACGCGCAGCATCCGCGAACAGAGCGAAGCGCTGGAAGCTTTTGCCGAGGAAGTGAAAGTATCGCATGCGGATCTGGCGGCAGCGGCGTTGGAAGCGCGGGATGCGTCGAATGCTTTCGCCCAATGGCTGGATTCAAAGGCGGATAGCAAAACTGGTCCGTCGGGCATCGGTAAGGAAAATTATACCTGGTGTTTGCAAAAAGTGCATCTGCTGCCTTATACCTGGGAAGAGGAAGTGTTGCTATTGGAGCGGGAATTGGCAAGGTCGCACAGTGCATTGCGTTTGTTTGAACACCGGCATCGCAACTTACCGAAGCTTTCCAAAATCAGCAATGAAGCGGATTTCAACCGCGAACTGAATAATGCAGTGACGGAGTACATTAATTTCTTCCGGGATGCGGAAGTGGTAACGATGAAAGACTATATGGACAAAGCGCTGCGCGATCAGATCGGCGCGTTTCGGCAGGTGGAAGGCGTTCGCGGCTTTTTTGATGAAATCGGTTACCGCGATGCGATCGTGATGCGCACGCACCATTATCACTGGATTGAATTGGAACGGCTGCGGTTGGAACCTTATGCAAATGTGATCCGGCAAACACCGTTGTTGTACAATATTTTTGACAGTCGGGCGGAAGGTCTGGCAACGGCGATGGAAGAACTGATGATGAATGCGGGATTGCTGGAAAATCGTCCGCGGGCTAAGGAATTGATCTGGATTTTGTTGGCGCAGCGAGCGGCAAGGGGCTTGGGCAGTTTGTATCAGCATGGCTTGGAAATGGATTATGAAGAAGCGTGTGAGTTTGCTTCGAAGTGGACACCGTGGGGTTTATTGCCGGCAGACGGCGGTACGATCCAGCATGAAGAACAATTTTACTTGCAACAGCCGGTTTATGGCAGCAGTTACGTCACTGGCAAGTTGGAGTTGGATAAATTGATCGCGGAGTATGCCCGGCAACGCAACGAACAGTTTGTACTGAAGGATTTTATGGATGATCTGAACCGGGTGGGGATTATTCCGACGTCGCTGATTTATTGGGAGTTGACGGGGGATAAGTCGTTGTTGGAAAAGGCGATTGGTAAGTAAAAGATTGTAACATTATTTACTTTGTAAAGTGGTGTAAGAGTATGTTTAAAAATTAAAATTCAATTATTTTCCAAGCGGTTAAGAATAA
>CAZFBN010000047.1:0-35084 GCA_964517145.1 uncultured Saprospiraceae bacterium | reverse complement strand
TATTCTTAACCGCTTGGAAAATAATTGAATTTTAATTTTTAAACATACTCTTACTCTCCTAACCTGACCATCTTCTTCGATTAAATTATACTGCTCGAAGATTTTATCTCCCTCCATTTTCATCCCAAATAATGGTCTGTATTTTATTGAAGTTTTATCTTTAGCATACCAAATTATGAAGTCACCTAAAGTTCCAATCGTATTTAGTTTAGCATTCGGACTACTGACAGCTCCTGTTTTCCGAACAGTTATCAAACTCACAAAATGCTCACTCCCAAACACCTCATCCATCAGGCAGCGCACCAGGTGTACATTTTCATCGCTGATCTGCACGAAGCAGGAGCCGCTGTCAGTGAGCAGTTCGCGGGCTACCAGCAGGCGGTCGCGCAGGTAGCTCAGGTAGGAGTGTATGCCTAGCTCCCAGGTATCGCGGTAGGCTTTGATCTGTTCGGGTTCGGCGCTCAGGTGCTCGTCGCTGCCGTCTTTCACGTCGCGGTTGTGCAGTTGCATCTGCCAGTTGGAGCCATACTTGATGCCGTAGGGCGGGTCGAGGTAGATCATCTGCACCTGCCCGGCTAAGCCCTCGCGCTCCAGCAGGGAGGTCATCACCATCAGCGAGTCGCCCTGTACGAGGCGGTTGCTCCAGCCATCGCTGTGGCGGTAGTATTCGCTCACCTTTTCCAGTTCATCATGTTCCAGCGCATTGCCAAAGAGGGTATTCACCGAGAAGAGCCCATCCTCCAGCGCCGTATCCACGGTGCGGTAGAGGTTGCGCATGAGTACTTCGGGCGAGATATGTTCGTGGCGGTACAGCGAGCGGATGTCCACGTGCAGGTCGGTCTGTTCCTCTTCCATGCCGTACTTGCCCAGCCAGAAGAGTTCGGGGTCTTGCCCCCGCTGCACGACGGGGTTCAGCGGGTAGTCCACACTGCTGCGTCCGGCACGCACGGCAGGGTTGGCTACTTCGTAGCCCGCTTCTTCCGTGCTGGGTATGTGGGCGCGTTTATCCTGGTGTTTATAAGATTTCATGGGTTCTGCTGTTATGACTATTACTTTACCTGTTAATTCGTATTTTTGTCGCAATCCGGCTTGCCCGGAGGTGGAGAGACGTCAGTTCCCTTGCCCCGCTCAGCGGTTTTTTTTATTGATAAGAGCGCGGTGTTTGTTGGGTCAGTAGCTGATTTGGATTAATCACCGGCAGGATAAAGTCACGGAACACCGTACCCTGAAAGCGCGTCAGCAAAATGCCCCGTGCGGTAGAATAGGAAATAGAAGCGAGCGTAAAATCGAGTTCACCACTCACCAGTATTTGTTCTTCCTCTGTCGTCTTGGTCAAGTCCTGCAAATTGTTGATCTTATAGATAAATGCCAATCTGAACTCACCCTTTGCCTCCTCCGTTTGCTCCGAATCCGTACCAACCTGGATGTATAGCTCTGCCTTTACCAGCTTTTCCGCTAAGTTGATGGAGGAGGCATAACTCATGTCGAATTGAAAGCCCTTTACATCCACAAACCGATGTCCGTCGGGGTGTTCTACCAAGGCTTTCACGATCATCACTTCCAGCAGCACGATTTGTTCGGCTTCCACGCGTCCAAAATCACTCATGCCACTTCAATTTTTGATGCAGGCTCTATACTCGTTTCCGCCGATTCAAAACCATTGGTAGGCTTTTGTTTAGGTTTGGCAACGTACTTGTTCAGGTGCCCGACACTCGTTTTTTTCCAGACTTTTTCTTCATAATCTTCTGGCACAGGTAATACCTTTAAAATAGGCTCTCCGAGTGCCACTTCGAGTTTCGCAACAGTACGCAGAGTGAGGTTGTGCTCACCATTGAGCCACTTGCTGATTTCTGACTCCCTTTTGTCGAGGCGTTGTGCCAGGTCCTTCTGCTTATACCCTTTAATTTGTAACAAATAATCTATCCGCTTTAAAATGTGCGCATAGGTGCGGACAAACACTTTCGTCTCATCAGGAATTCTTTCCAGGGCTTTTCGAAAATATTTACTTGCCATAACTTAATATATTATAATTTCTTCAGAATCGTCAAACATTCGCAGGGCATGATACGGCTCGTCAACAACGAGGGTTTTATTATGAATGTATTCCCAGATTTTTCGTGCAAAAAATTTAGCATTTCGAAATTTTGAAGCCAGATCATCACTTTCTTGGGCTGTCCGCGCAGACTTTACACCACCATTGAATAAAACGACTGTGTGATTATTAATCCGGGTACAATAAAGACGTAAAGAATTGTTCTCGTAGCTCAAAGAATACTCATACACTTTGCCTGGAGGTAAGGCGTTAGCTTCATCCTCATGCCGGGTAAAAAAGGCAGATAGGGCACATTCTTCATTACCCATGAATTCAAGTAAAAAATTAATCTCATCGAGATCTTCTTGATATATCTCATTTTCTAAAAATCTTTGAAAAAACTTATCCGTTTCGGATAAGTCCTCATTTTCCCATCTTACGGTATAAAAAGTAACCAGGGGAAAATCGGCATCAAATATTTCGAGGATAAAACTATTCACTTTTAAGTGAAGTTCAAAGTTTATTGGAATATTTTTTTTCTTTTTCGACTAATTCGCTGAAAAACAATGCATCTGAGCATTCAAAAACCTATCTGTAGCTGCCTCTAGAGGCGATCCTGCACCCCCTGATACAACTCTAAAATAATTCGTTGGCTACTTTCAATAGTTCCTTGTGACATCAACCGGGGCATTCGGAAGCCTTCAGCTTCTTTTTGCAAGAGATTCAACAGTCGCTCTGCCAACGCAGGTGAATCTGCCAACATCAACCCCATTTGCCTGCCAACGTATCGGGCGGACACCAATTCACTGTACAACAGTTGTTCATCCTCAAACAAATCAATCAAATCTTCATCTGTTTCAATGATATCATCTAGGTAGAGGAAGTAAAAGTTTTTCAAAATGTAATCAATATCCTGAATATCTTTTTGTCGCTCCGGGCGGTCTTCCCATGCAAAAAGTTTTAACAGAATCACGCCTGGCAAAGAAGAAACCCTCAGTTGCAAGCCCTCTGCTGTTTCAATGGTATGCGCCCAGGGTTCCACCTCTTCCATACCTGGAATGTTGAGTACGATGGTTTGTTTGGCTTTTAGCGCTACCTGCCCTTTTTCATCGGCAATGGCACCAAAGGGTAAGAAATCCACCTCATAAGCATTTTTGAATAAAAAGCGATAGGGTTCATCCTCATGCGCAGCAAAATCGGGCAACGCAGCAATATGATCTTTTAAAGCTTGAAATTCTGTCTGCGATCCCATCATCACTGCCAGGTCTATGTCCCTCGTTTTCCGCGCCGGTGCATCAGTATGCCCTTTAGCCATTAATTCCACATCCCGTGCAAAAGCGCCTACCACAAAATATTCCACCCCCAACGCTTCCAACGCTGGAAGGAGAATCTGAAGCATTTGGATGATCACCTCATCCGTCACCTTATTCAATAATATCTTTGAGGTACTGCTCATAAATTTTTTGTGCCGTAGCAAAATTCCGATCATCTCCCGATCCAATCAATTCCGCATACACCAACAGGGGACTGACGGTATTCAATGGAGTGTTTACAAATAGCATTTCTTCTGTTTTCCAGAATGGGCTATATACTTCAACTTTTCCATCTGTGGCATCTGGAATGAGTTGCAGATCCCTCAGCAGGGTTTTCCGATCCAGATTGGTATAAAGCGTCCATACACCTGGTTGCAGGTAGTGTGTCAGCAAATCAGCCGCTGGTTCTCCACCCCAAAAGGTATCCTCATTCAGCTTCAATTGTTTCCAATTTTCCCACTGTTGTGCCTTTGCCCAACGGTACTTTTCTCGTAAGAGCTTGGGTTTCAACTTATGGTTATAAGCGCTTGCCCATTGTGATAGTAATTCCTGTTTATTAGTAAGTGTCATTCTATCCTCGGTCACATTCAGAATAAACTTTGCCGTTTTCAAATCCTTTAAAATGCCTCCGACCGTGCTTACCGAGATGTTGGCGATTTCTGCCATCACCCGATAAGGTTCATTTAGCAGGGTTTCCTGCAAGAGCAGCGCATAAATCAACTTAATCCCATTTTTATTAAATGCCCGGTGCTTCGGCGACTTGGTATCCTTGGATGTGGTTTGTCCACTTATTTTCCAAAATATCCCCCGATCATTTTTGATATAGCAATTCCCGGCAATGTCCAGGTAGTTGACCTCCTGTTTTTCCAATAGCGCTTTGCCTGGTTTGGAAATATACGCTGCAATCAAAAGTCCTTCGGGCTTCGGTATGCGCTCCATTAAGGAAGCTACATGCGAGGGTAGCACATCTTTCCGTACTTCTACCTTAAAGTGTCCATCTATCGCACCTGCTTGTATTTCCAAAAGAGCATCCCAGGGCTGACCATTTAAGTGCTTACGCTCTTTTATTTTAATAACTGACTGCGTCAATCGCTCTAGATTTTCGATGGCTTTATGAAGAATGTCCGCTTCCAGCATATTTAATTTTTTTACAAAAAGTGAACATTCAAATTTATCGAACAAATTGGAGCTTTTCAAATAAACAGGTAACTTTTCTTTAGTGAGATGTTTTTCCTACTATTCTAAAAAGACCAAATTTGTAAACCAATTTCAGCTAACTTTTTACCCCTTTGCTCAACCGCTCCAAACCGGAAATCTTCGTATGCTACCAACTCCTGTGTTATTCCAATAGATGATCTACAGTAATGCTCCTTTTTGCTATTGAAAGGATTGTTAGAAGCACTGATATTCAGAGGTCTGGAAAGCAGTGTCATATTACCTATTTTATGGACATACTTCCGGTGCAGAGATCCGGCATTTTCCCCAAGATAAGTTTCCCAGTCGCCAAATTCTGATTTGGACCGCCTTGTATTAATAGTTTCAGGAATAATATGTTCTAAATGTACTTCAGCGCTCCCATTAATACTAAATTCTCCGGTATTACCTAATCTCCGGTATTCTATCATCTCCAGGATGTACTTAGCACGATTGATCAAAATTCCTTTAAAGTCATATTTAGGTAAGCTATCCTTAAAAAGGATATCGTCAGGAAGGTATTCTGCCAGAAAGTCTTTTACTGTCTGTAAATAATTATCTCCTGCTATTCCTACTATTTTAGCAAAAATATCATCATGTTCTGATGTCCGCATTTCGCAAATATGCCTGCGCATCATAAATGTCTCTAGCACTTTAAGAATTTCCACAACCAGTTTATCCGGCAAACCTTTCTGAAAGAGATGAATTAAGTAAATATAAGTGGGTACAGACAAAATCCGGTTGAGATTATATAAATGCCTGTTTACTATAGGATTGTCAAATCTTTCATACACAATTTTTTGGTAAATATTAGATGCTTTTTTAATGTCATCTAGCAAATCGAGTACAGATACTCGTTCTGCTTCCGCCAATTCTCCCTCTTCTTGAGTTTCCTCCACTGCATTATCATAATCTTCATCATAATCTTCTTCTAATCCTGTGTATAGCACAGATTCTGCTAAAACCTTACTCTCTTTCACTTTTTTGAAGTACCAGGACTTGAATTCGTGAATAAGCATGGTCTTTGAAATCTTTCGATTTAGGATGGAACACATATACTGTCTGAAGAAGTCATCCGTATCAATTCCATCTAAATTCACAATGATTGCTGCCCAGAGTTTTTTTACTTTGTCAAGGGTATCACTGCTTAGTTTAGCTGCATGCCCGAGAAGAAAATTTTTGATTATATCCGTAGGCGTTAGTCGTAAACCACGATTATTAATCGTTTCAAACAACTTATAGGCATCTTGCGCCATACCAACATCCAAACGAATGACAATGGCGACATTGGTCAGCTTATAATAAAATCTGTTTAAATCCGTATTCTGGTATTCCTCAAACCATTCGTAAAACCACTTAAAAGCATTTAGTAGATTTTTATTTTTTATTCTTTCTAGGTCTCCATTTACTACTAGTGTTTCATAGTCTTCATTATCTAAATCTCCAAGCAACAATTTATTTTTAGCCACCTCATCATATCCTTTACAAGTTAACATCTTGTTGATCTCATTCGCTTTCTCTAAATTTCCTTGTTCGTCATACCTTTTTTTGAGCGCTAAAAGGAGTAAAGTAAGCGTAGTGATCCTTTGCTGTCCATCTACCAATTCTACTCGGTTGATGTCTCCATGGTAAAATCCTGTATGGAAAATAAGCATCCCGAAGAGGTGTGAGGTAGTCTAATTTCCACGCACGGTAAATTTGATAAGGATTCACGTCCATTGCAGTTCGTATTGTTCAGGAATTTGATAATCAATACCGGAATGTCGTCTTTTGCGGTTGTAGTAAATTTCAATGTACTCAAAAATTTCGGTATAGGCTTCCTCAAAATTGGCAAAAGCACCTTTTTCCAGCAATTCCGCTTTGAAGCGGCTAAATAGACTCTCTGCCATGGCATTGTCGTAGAGGTTGTCTTTGCGTGTCATGCTGGAGCGAAAATCATGGGCTGCCAAGAGCTGTCGAAAGCGACGAGCGGCATACTGCCCTCCGCCATCGGAGTGTACAATTAAGCCTTTTGGAAGGGCTCTTCGGTCAATGGCTTTTTGTAAAGCCTTGATAACCAAATTCGTGGTCATGTTGTCCATCAATTCCCAACCGACGATTTTGCGGCTGCACTGGTCTTGCCAAGCGGCGAGGTACAAAAAAGAGCCGTCGAGCATGGGAATGTAGGTGATGTCGCCCACGAAGACTTCATTGGGTACTTTCGGTGCCAGGCGATCCAAGAGTAGATTGGGGCTACGACCCAAGCCATGCTTTGAATCGGTCGTTTTGGGCACAAAACTTTTGGGTTGAATGGCAACCAATTCTTGCGCTTTCATCAACGTTCTAATCTGATAACGTCCTATTTTCAGCCCCCGTGCCGCTAATTCTTTACCAATACGCACTGCCCCGTAGCGTCGGCGGTGTTCGGTGAACACTGCCTTTACTTGCTCGGCTCGCTCCATTTTAGCAGCACCTGGCACATGGCTTTGACCGCGCTTCCAGGCGTAATACCCACTGAAACTAACCCCTAGTGCCTCACAAAGCTCCCGTATAGGGTGATGGGTGGATAGGCTTTGAATCACTGGATAAGTCATTTCTACGGCTTTTGGCTGAAAATGGACAAGGCTTTTTTTAAAATATCGCGCTCCTGTTCCAGTTGCCGAACCTGTTTTCGCAGTCCTTCCAACTCCGCCTGAGTACTCTTTTCCGCGCTGGAAAGCGTCGTTTTAGCTTCTGAACGCCATTTATACAGCAGGTTTTCGCCGATACCCAAAGCTTGAGCCACTTCCGGTACACTCCGTCCCGATTCTACCATTTTTAGAGCTTCCGTTTTGAAACCTTCGTCATATTTGCGCCGATTGCGCTTGGTGGTCTTTTTTTCCATCTTGCACCCAAGTTATAAAGATTTTTGTGTGCGTGGAAATTAGACTACCTCAGTGGTTATCTACCTCCGAAAGCATGTCTATATCATCAAATAAAGCAGCAACTTGGTTATACCCCCAGGCATACCTCCGCTGGTAAGCAGGAATTACAAATTGTTCGTTTTGAGAGGCAAAAAGTTGTGCAATGGTTAATTTGTTTGGAGTAATATTCATAGGATTTCTATTTTGCATAAGAACTAATTTTCTCGATCAACTCATTCTTAATATTTCTCAAGTCATTAGCAATCTCTATAAACTGCCATTCGTCATATCCATATTGTCCTCGCACTGCATTGACTGCCGGTAACCAGCGATGCTCTACGTACCATTTCTTTTCTTCCTTTTCCTGATTCATACCCGTGATTTCAATGATTAGGTTCAGCCCGCTCCCGTCTGCTCTGCGGCAGCGGGCAATAAAATCAGGATAATACCGCTTATCATTCCCTTGTGACACATAAGGAATGGTAAAGCCAAGGAAGGCATTTTTGACGTAGGCTTCTACTTCCGGCAGTTCCTCCAGCGTCTTGGCACAGATTTGCTCCCAACTGTCGGTATCTGCCACTACATAGTTAACATGGCTTTTCTCAGTAGCATATACAGCTTTGGAAGTGTTGCCATTTACATACTTAGTACTTCCAAATTTGTTGTAATGGTTGAAAACTGGCAAAATTCGGTCGGTCCCTTTTTGCTTGGCATAAATACCTCGCTGAATGTATTCCAGGTATTCCTCGGGTTTGTGAAAGTAAAGAAGTCGCTTAAAGTCTTGATCCTGAATATTGAGCAATACAATCTTTCGATCATACCAATCACTCACAATCCGCTTTAACTGGTTGAATTTTTGAAAAAGCGGCTTGCTATCTTCATCGGAATAGTAACGACTGATCAGCTCTTTTGTCACCAGATATATTAATTCCTGATCCCGTTTTTCCTTCACCGTTGCTACTTTTAATTGTTCCTTAGTATCTGAAAAAGCCGTTTCCATCACGGTTTCCAATGGAAGCTTTGTGCCATCTATTTCAAAATTATCTACATTCGAAAAGTCTGCATCCAATGGTCCGTCCACGGTTTCAATGCGGTAGCCAATCAGGTTTGGAAAAGTAATCTCGTAGCGCTCCTGCCTTTCCGGCATAGCATACACCCGCACATAATCCAGCGGCGCTACTACAGCCGAAGTACCACCTTTGAACAGTTTGAAAGGCACACCAATAATGTGCGCATACTCAGGAGGAAATTTATAGATGATATTTTCTGGATTGTACCGATGTACTTGCTTGGCGTCAATCACTTTGCCCGTTCTACGATCATAACTTTGCAGAAAATACTGTCTCCGTCGCAGGGCGCGACCAGCTACCTGTTCGCACAATAATTGAGATCCAAAAGCACGCAGCCCCGCAATATGTGTCACTGTATTAGCATCCCAACCCTCCGTCAGCATAGACACCGACACCACACAACGAATGTGCGCACCCAAAGTACCAAGCTTTCCTACGGTATTTACTACTTCCCTTAGTAATTCGGCATCTGTGAGCCTTTCTACAGCACCTTGCCCGTATTTACGGGCATAATCTCTTTTGAACTCCCCAATTTCTGAGGCAAATATCTTTTTAAAGTCATCACTGATTTGCTCCGAATTTTCCAGTGCATCACTGTCTATCAGTAGGGTCGGAGATTTACGCTTGGGTTTCTTGGTTGCTTGCTCATAGTTGGAGAATAACTCAAAATGCCCGGTCACTACATCCGTTGTTTCACCATTTTCATCCACCAATTCATACCCGGCGATATATTTATACACTTCTTTAGAGACAGAGGTATTGTTACAAACTAATATGAATACGGGTGGCGTGTCCATCAGCCCATCAGCATTTTGCCCGACCTGTTCAAATGTTTTTCGATAATGGTCATAAAATTGATCAAGCGCCGCCCTTAATTTAGCAGGTAATTTTGGTGGTTGTTCTGCCACCTTCTTACCTTCCTTTTTTGCTGCTTTTCGCGCGCCACGTTGACCTTTTCTCGGTAGTTCTTCCTTCACGTGTTCATAAAGATTTGCCAGTACCGGCATTGTGAGTTCGTGCGTATTATCAGCTACCGGCAAAAAAGGGATTTTCACCAACCCACTCTCAATGGCTTCAATCAAACCGAAATCTGTCACCACCCAACCAAATAAGCTATACGGCGTATGCCCCGAGCCTGTCAAATAGTACGGGGTTGCACTTAAGTCATACACCATTGCCAACTTATACCGTCTGCCAATATTTGCAATTCCGTTGATCCAAACCGAAGCCCTTTTATTTTCTTCTTCGGTTTCTTCGCCTTCCGCTTTTCTATTATCCTCTTTTGGTAAATAGCAATGGTGCGCCTCATCATTTAATATCAGCAGCCTGGAACCCGGCTTAAATTTTCCTAGTAAGCGTTTCGCCACTTGTGCAAAATCCTCTTTTGCTTCTTGCTTTTTGCCGTCTTCTCCAATTTTCCCATCAAATGGGCTTTGTTTATTTCCTTTTAGTGTCTTAGGTTCAAAGGCATGATAGTTTGTAATGACTATCTTCGAATTTAAATTAGGTAATTGAGATTCATATTGGAAGGGAACCAAACTTCGCATTCGATAATAATCCTGAATGCGCTGCGGATCTTTGGTGGAAGTATCTACAAATAAAACACTAAGCCGATCTTTAATAGTTACACTTGGTGTTACCAGAAGAAAATTATCAGCAAATCGCGTATCCTGTGGATACTGTTGCCGATTAAAATAATGATACAGGATTAGGCAAGCCATTACAACCGTTTTACCGGTGCCTGTTGCCATTTTGAAAGCCACTCTGGGCAGTTGGAATGCTGGTATCTCACTGACTTCCTCTTGGGCATTCTTTAATTTATTAAGAATATTTTGCCCTGCATTTGATTTCGCTGCTATTTCATTCAGCCAGATTGCCGTTTCTACTGCTTCCCGTTGGCAAAAGAATAACTGTTTTACCGTCAGTCGTTCAGGATTGTCAAACCAGTACAATAGCAATTCTTTGGTAACTCGGGTAGGACTTGGGCTAGTGTATTTACTTTCACGCCATTTGCCCACCTCTTTCCGGATCATGTTCACCAGTTCATCTCCATATGAAGCAGCTAGATCATTTACTTCAAAGGCTTGCAATTGCGATTTTTGACGAATAGGTACAGTGCGTATATCCGGTGTAAAGATGCGCCGTCCGGGTCTTACATCCTGGTAATTCAAATTTCCATCTACATCCGTAGCATAATGCAGCTGCGGTGCTTCATAAGGACTATTCAGAATGGGGTTATAATCTAACTCCATGACTACAAGGGGTTTGAAGTATAATTACAAATCAAATAATAAAAGCCATCTTCTTCTTTTACAGAGAAGATAGCCTCTGCTCCAAAAATAACAATTATTCTACAAATGTGTAAAGATGTGAGAAAATTTATTACACTTTTTTACGATAGATGACAAATGATAAAATTGTTAGCCAGGCTTTTTTAAAAAATCCTATTTTCATTATCATCCTCATAACGTACGGCTAATTATCAAGATCAGGAAAATAGCCAAGCGATCATTATAATCTTATGCAATGATCTTACTGTTCTTCCAACAAATGTCGCTTCAACCATCCGGTTTTACCATCGAATATAACCTTCCACCACCACTGCCCGGAATCATCTAATACCTTCACCTCATCTCCAATCTCAAATCGCAGAATAACCTTTGCCTTTGAATCTGGTCTGGTCCTCAAGCTAGTTTCCTGAGTCAGCACAAAATGGTTATCTGAACCATCAGAATTAAAATCTTCGCTATAAGTGTCTGTTTCCATTGGCGCTGAGCTAGGTTCAGAAAGTAAATATGCCTTGGCAACATATCCCGTTTGCCCTTTATAATAAACTTGCCACCACTTTTCAAAAAAAGAATCAATCACCTTTACTTCCGCTCCCTTAGGAATTTGAGTTACGATAGCCGACGAAGCAGACATATAGGTACGCAAATTCAAATCCGTACTTGTGTAATAGCTAGGTTTGGACTCATAATTATATTTATATAAAGTATTTTTTGTTGCATTATGCGTAAAGTAAGTAGTTTCGGAATTTACCGGTGTTTTAGTGGTAGTGCTATTTGTTTGATTGGATACACTAATCATATTTTCCATTTCTGGAGTTACATTGATCGTTTCATTGATGATATATCCAACTGTTCTAAATGCATTTACTTTCCAAAAACCATTTTCATACCCTATTACTTGTAATGGTGTGCCTTTCAAAATGTATTGAATTCGATCAAATTCTTTTGGTGTTCTCCAGAGTTGCCCATCCGACTTGATAGTCGTATAAATGGATGTTTCTGTCCAGTTATCACTTTTTGTTATGGAGCTACTAGTAGTATTATATTCCGAGGTGCTCTGAATTGAATTATTATCAGGCGGAATCCAACCGGGTTTGCCAGTGTACGGATTAGTATTCCCGTAGGTGGAAAAGTTATCCCGATTTGTAGAATTTGGTGCAGTTCTGTAGTGAGGTCTTACATAAGTCCCATCTTTTCTATAATATCCGTTGACTCTTACATGCTTTGTACTAGTTTGACCAAATGCAGCAAAAACAATAAAAAGAAAAATTACAAATAAAGAGAGATAGCGTAAAATGGGGCTTAAAGTTTTCATAAGTATGCTTTTAAGGTAACAAATTACTGTATACTAAATAACACTGTCCCCTTTTACGCTACTTTTTAAAAGAAGTTACACATCCACTCAAAAAAGCGCCCCAAAAGATTATAATTTTAAATGTATCCTGTCTTAATATTGACTTGTTTAATTACCTTTCACATCTATCAAGTACATCCAACTGACTTTGCGAGGTTAATCCTTCATAGCCTACCAAAAAACAAAAAAGCCCTTCAGGCGAAGGGCTGCAAACAATTTTCTTATAAAATTCATAGTCATGTACTACAAATATACACAAATTTTTACAACTAGCATCCATCCCACTTGTCCTTTTTGCAACGGATTATGGCTATTCTCGCTTCTACCAAATTTGGTATTATCTCCCTGCTCTAAAAAAGAAAACCCCGGCGCATTGCCAGGGTTTCCGATACACGAGCTAAGAACAAAAACCACCCAGTATTGGGTGTTATCTTTATTTCGCGCCCGAAGCCACACTTTTCACCCACCATCCTTTCACCGGCGCTCCCAGAAATAACGTCCGCATAATCAGCACCGCCACTGACACCAACGCTTGCACCACGTTCGTCCAATCCTGATTCACAATTTCGCTTGCCAATTCGTCCGGCAAACCTACTCCAAAAAATCTTAATATAGAAAAAATTAACATTAAAAAAGCAACCCAAACCGTCTTGGATTGCAATAACCCAATCGCCTTAGCAGACTCCTTTTGCATAAATTCTATCGTTTTTGTGAAGAAATTACCAATTTTTCCCTCCCTGGAGGTGGGTCAGAGAGTGGCGCTCACTCCCTCCCCTTTTGCGATTGCTGTGGCGACTCTAAAATCCGATTATTCTGCTCAATCACCAAATTCACCGCCTTCATCAACTCCGAATTCTGCTGCAATAACCCCTTGCTAATCTCCACCAGCCCATCCAGCGATCCTTTACCCAATTCCTGCTGCGCATTCTGCCGGGCAATCGCCGCATCCAATTTTTTGTCCCAGAATCCGCCAATATTCAAATTTAAAGCCAGTAAAACCGTCACCCCTGCCGTCATCAATCCTACCCAAGCTCGCGCCCACGCCGGGACATTCTTCCAAAAATCCGGGTCATTTTGTACCTGATTCGTTGCCATAAACATAATCAATTTAGTTATAATTTACGCAAATTATTGACAATATCAATTTCTTGCAATAGCTTTGTTCAGAATTCAAAAAAAATCCTGAAAGCAGGATATTAGCAACATTGAAACAATGATAGAAAAAGACCCGCAGGGAAAAGTCCCGCTCGGCTGCCCCATAATGAAACACCAAGTTTGTCGACTTGTAAGCAGCTAATTTGAAATACCCAGCGCGGGATGCCCGGCAAATCCAGCGGAGCAATTGGAGTTGCCTAGACCTTTTGCTTACTTTTGGGGCAATGCCAAAAGTAAGAGAAAACAAAACAAAAGCACCAAAACCCCAGCAATGAGGCACCAAAACTAAAACCAAAAGCTAGCTAGGGAAAAGTCCCGCTCGGCTGCCCACAAGGAAACCGACATTTGTCAACTACCACAAATGTCCTTTTGAAATACTCGGTGTGGCGGCTGCCCGGCTAATCCGGCGGAGCAATTGGATTAGCCTAGCGTTTTTGCTTACTTTTTGGGCGATGCAAAAAGTAAGGCAGAACAAAAACTTAAAGCACTAAAACCAAAGCTGAGATGAAGAAACGAAAAGGAGTGCCACAACAAAAACCACCCCTAAAAACACCAACACGCATATAATACCATTTTAAATGGATAATGGCGTATTGATCAGTGTATAACATTTTGATTTTCAGTTATTTGATGTTTTCATTTTTACGCTTTCTCATTTCAAATTTGGTATAAGTCACCACTTATATATTTTTCTAAACCAATTTTTTTTAACCAACACCCCACCATAAGTCGCTGAAAAAAGTAATGAAGCGAGCTTAGAAGGGGGCAAAAACAAATTTCCACATGGCACGTCAAAAATTCGGCATTAAAGTCGTAGGCACCCTCGATGACGTTACCTTCCTGCGCACCGACGGCAAAGACATTGTCAAACTCAAAGGCGGCGTCGAAAAAGACCGCATCATGAACGATGAAAAGTTCGTCCGCACCCGCGAGAACATGTCTGAATTCGGTCGCGCCGGTGATGAGTCCAAATGGCTCGTTGACGCCCTGGCTCCCCTCATTGGTCAGGCGTATGACCGCTATTACTTCTCCCGCTTGCTCGCCAAGTACAAAGAGAACCTCAACACCGACACCACCAACGCCCGCGGCGAACGCACCATCCAGTACGACGCCATCGGCAACCTGGTCAACTTCGCTTTCAACCAGAAAGCCAAACTCGCGTCTGTGCTCCGCGCACCCTACACGCTCAACGTTGCCGCTCCCGCCGCTACCGTCACTTTCGATCAGGGTATCAACCCCAAGTGGGATATTAAAGCGCCCGCAGGCGCCACCCGCTTCCAGTTGGGGATCATCGTTGCCGGTAAAGTCCAGGGCGAAGACCGTTACGACCGCGCCATTACCATGCGCCCCATCGACCAACTCGACACCGTCATTGCAGCCGGTCAGCCAGTTCTCACCGCCACGCTGCCTGCTGGTACCTACGAGGCAATCGTCGTAGCAATGGGTATCTTCTTCGGTCAGGAGGTCAACGCAGGTGATTACGCCTTCCACAACAAGGCTTTCAACGCCCTTGACATCATCTACGCCGATGTACCGTAACCCCCTTCTCTGAACAAAATGACTCGCTTGCTGTGGCAAGCGAGTCATTACAAATCCTCCTAACATGAAAAAGATTGCCACTTTCCAAACTTCATCCGCCTTTCTCTTCATCTACCTAGCTGAAAATGGCTACTACTTCGCCGAAATCGTCCAGAAAAACACCCTCAAGACCATGTTCCTGTTCCGACCGGCTACCAGTTGGAACCAACTCTCCAACCGTGTCGCCCGCTTCAAGCAGTCCGTACCGCGTCCGGGTGGTTTTACCCTCAAACAAAACCGCCGCGCACACTTCTACCTGGAACTAAGAGACAACCAAAACCCCGATACCACTTTTCGCCGCCTTGGCAACGTACCTCCTGCCAAAACACAAAACGAAGTGTCCGCGCTGCGCTTTAGCCTCATTCTCGTATCCGGACAAATGCCCGCCATCCCCCCACGCTAGTCCACTCATTCCGGTAGTACACTTGCCACCAGACACACCACCGCCGCCAGCAGATACGCCACCACGACCACCACCGAGTAAGCCAGGTACAAGACAAGCAACACGCCACCCCACACCAGCCGCAGCACGCCAAGCGCCAGCCAATACAACGCCCGCCAGCGCAGACGCCACCCACCCGACAATGCCCCGTACCATTCCAGAAAACCGGACACTGGAAACTGCCATCCGAAAAACAACCGTACTTCGATCTTCCCAGGGTTCGGCACTAGCTCTTTATTATCCCTATTTTCCATACTTCCCCCCTGGTTTTGTGCTCAAATTCACTCCCCTATCCGCAGTAGGGGACTTAACTCGTTGATTATCATGCAGGTAATTCACCTCTTGCATCGATAGGGGAGTTCCTTCCACTTCAAAGCTCCTGCTCAGCTTCCAATGCAGGTATTTCCCCCAATCCGTATCTGCCAAATCCTGCAAACCACCTTCTATCTTGAAATCTCTTACAAATCGCTCAAACGATTCAGTATCCATCGCTTTAATCTCCAATTCAACCGCCGTAGCCGCCAGCCGTACCCCTGCCCGGATCGCCCGCCAATGTGCCTCCGTGTGCAGTACACTCATTTCCGCTATCCGGTCAAACGACGACCCATACTCCCGTTGCACCCACCAGGCTGCCCAGCCGCACAGCGCCGCCAGCGCCAGAATTCCGTGTGATAGTAGTTCCCCGCTCATGCCTTCATCGTTTTGGTGAACAGTTCCGAATAACTGTAAATCGTGAAAGCAATCGCCGCCGAAATCAGCAATTCCGTTACGATCTCCGACCAGGTCGCACCTGCCCGGTACGGCTCATAGTAGGCACAGTTGAACAGGAATTCCACCACCGCAAACCCGCGCAGATACAAAAGCGAGTTGGTCCGTATCGTCATCAGCAATGCCGTAAACTGCACCGACAAAGCAAACAACAACCCCGACACCCAGGACCAGACCGCTGGCTCCACTCCTCCCTCCTGGGGGGAGGTCGGGCTGTGGCTGTCCGCCCTTACCACCACCGCCGCCGTGTGCCACACCTGCCAACCCAGCGCCGCCAGATACACCACATACAAAAACCATGTCCGCGCAAACACCACCGGACGCGCTATTCCCTCCCCTTGGGGGAGGGTCAGGGAGGGGCTGTCCGCCACTTGGGGAATACTTACGAAGGGGCTGTCTGTCTGAGTCCCGCTTCCCGCATCTCTGATCTCGCTTCTGTCCGCTGTCCCGCTGGAAACAGGCAGGGAGGGAGCTTTTGTCCGGCTTCTAACCGCTGACCGCTGACTTCTTGCCTTGTCCGCCACCTCCATCGGGATTTCCTCCAACGATCCATCATACCCCGACCGCCGCAAGCGCTTGCGCATGGCTTCATAATTTGTCCCAACTTCTTCTACCAACTGATGAATGGAAATTGTCCGCGCGCTTGAAAGCTGCGCTCCGCCGACCGTCGTAATCTTTGGCGGAGTCCCTGTGAAATCACTGTCAGAATTTGACACCTCCAGGGCAGTCGGTGAGAATTCGCCGCCCTTTTGCCTACCCATAGTTAACACAGCGGTAGGGCTTGATTGGTAATCAAGTTTTTGCATAAATTTGCACGATTTTTATTAATCAATTGCCCCTGTCAGGACCAGCGCGCCAACGCTGGATCACTCCCGGCAGGGGTTTTCCATTTCCAACCCCATTCCCTACCCCCCAAATACCAAGTACCAAATACCAAATACCAAGTACCAAATACCAAATACCAAGTACCAAACACCAAATACCAAATACCAAATACCAAATACTAAATACTAAATACTAAATACCAAGTACTAACTACCTCCATCCACCTTCACCACCCCCAAGCAACTCTGTATCCTCAACCAAAATCCTTCCGCCCTGCCATCGTCTTTCCAGTACCGTACCCCAGCCACTACCACCACCAACCCCGTGAACCCAGCCGGGAAATTAGCGCTCAACACCGTTTCTCCTACACTCATACCTCCAACATCGTACCTCGTACTTTCTGCCCAACTCCCCCGCCAGCCACACCGTACCGAGCCTTGTACATCTTCTTCCGTACCATCCCACCAAGCCACACCCGCCACGAAGCTATAACTGTCCGCTAATCCCGGTGAATTAATGTCCGTCTCCGAATCATGCGCCGCGAACGTCACCTCCGCCACACCTGCTACCCGATTCAAATCTACCGTTAACCCACCCGTATCATACAACTCAAAATTCACTGGCAACGTCGAGCGACTGTTGAACTCATGTCCTTCCAGGTACTCCGCTAAGGTCGCGGGATTCAGCTTCCGTTTTCCCCTTTCCCCAACTGGATTCGTGCGAATACAGGAATTGAGTTTACCGGTCAACTTACCGCTATTCCCCTGCTCCATAATGCCATACACCAACCCCCGCAGCGCTGTACGAATCCCCCAGCTATACTTCGTCGCCAACTGGAATTCCGCCGCATTCTCATCCCGCCGCCGCAATGTCTCATCCTTCCATACCGGAACCCGCTTTCCACTACCCGCCTCCCGCACAAAGTACTTCTCCCCCCGCTTATAAAAAGTCAATCCCCCAATCGTCCCGATTATCATCCCAAAACCTTCCTGTTTTGCCATACCTCAAACGTTTTCCATTTTTTACCGATTTCCCAGCGAAAAGCGAGCGATCCCCCCAGCGATGATTTTAATTTTCTGTCGCTCTCTTATCGCTTCATTTTTGAAGATCATTGCAAAGCTCTACACCAGAGGCACTTTGAAATTGGCGATGCCTAAAGACTAGCAAATTAACTCAGCATTGCGCACACGTACTCCCCTCATTCGGCAACGCGCCCTGTAACCGCGCCCGCAGGTTCTTCAGCATTTGTTGTTTTTCCGCTTCCAAGGCAGGTAAACTGATTCCAAAGTACCGCGCCACCACCTGTTCCGATCGCACGTAAACTGGTTGTTCCGGTATAAACGAGCCGGTAATCTGAAATCCCTTCTCTTCCAGCCACTCTACAAACTGGCTCACGTGTTCGTGCTCCTCCTGGCGCTCTGCTATTTTCTTGTGTTCCGGGTATTTGTCATGCATACATTTTTGATTTAAAGTTTCAAATTATTTAGACGTCAGAATAACCGTCTGGTCACCAAAACCCATCAAACCGCATTCCGTCGCTCCCAGGATTGCACAAAACTTTCCATACCCCGACAGATATACACCTCACCACCGGCTTCCTTTAGAGCACCAAGCCAATCGCGTTGATAGTCCGACAAGCGATCGTTTTCTGTTTTAATTTCCACCGCCACCCACTTTCCCGATGTTACATTCCAGCCGATCACATCTGCCACCCCGCGCAAGGCTTCAGGCACTTTTCGCCAACACTTTTTCAAAGCTGACTCTACCTCAAGCTGCTTGATACGGGTACCTCGCTCCAAAATGAGTTCGTGTAATGCCTTGACCGCCGCCTCTGAATCAAAAAAACCAGAATTCTGCTGCCGCCAAACGAAATAACCACGCGCCGACAGGAAGGAAATCACAAAAGCAATCAATTCCGCCTCTGTCATCGGTCTTAATTCTTCAAGCCGCATCTGCATTGTTGGTACTTTTTACGAGTGAAGTAAGTCCAATAATCACCGACCGGTAGGCGTTCACCCAATCGTGTACCGCCAGTTGTCGTGCTGCCACTTTTTGACGAGCGCGCACGAAATCCCCCATTTTGCCCTTATCCATTTCTGCTATGATAGTGCGAATCCGTCTTTTCCGGAATTCATTGTTTTCGGTCGAAATATCACCCATCAAACCACGTCGGATAATCGGAACTGCACGCCCCATTAGTACCCATTTTTCTGCTTTGGTATGCTCAATTAAACCAGTAGAGTCCAAATATTCATAAAGCGTAACAGGAATAATATTCACCTCAGGTGTACCCTCATTCATATAGGAATTCAATTTTTCGGCGCACCAGTTCATATGCTTTACCAATAACTCATCGCTCTTACGCAATTTCTCAGCAGCTGCCGCCGCCTCTGCCGCTTCATTTTCTGCACGGCGCAATTCATTTACTACTTTCTCGCGAAAGGAGGAGTAAGATCGAAGCACTTCACCCAATATTTTGATAGTGAATCGCCCATGGTAAGCCGCCAGATCAATTTCGCCCAACTCTCCCGCAGCTGCCATCGAAAAAGCCTCCCGAATTTCATCCACCCCAAGATGTGCAAACCGTTTCAGACAGAAATCAACTGACTCCTCGATAACTTCTTCATTGATATCTGCCGTAGCACCGCAATACACCCGAATACAGTATTCCAAATCCACGGATAAGGACGCAATGACTTTATTCCGGTCGTCGCGCCGCATGGACAGCGCTAGCCCAGCCGAAACAGCCGAAATGGTTCTTTTATCGCATTCGCATTTATTCGCTATATCGGGAAGCCACTCGCTTGGCACGTTCAAGCGCCCGGTCGAGGTCAACTCCTTTGATGGTGGTATTATTTGTTGCATGTAAATTTGTTTTAGCTTTAACCATTTTGCCTTTGCCGGCATCATCAATAATCCAATTCGCAACCGTTGCTACCCAGTTTACTTTCCGGTTATCGTTATCACTCCAGTTCAGCGCCCGTTGGTAGTAATAATCTGTATCTGCCATTTCCAAATCTGGATTTCTGGCAATCAAAGCCTCGCGAAAACGCTCCCTTCCATCTACCAGCAGTACAAATTCCGTTTCCCGAAAGAGGACCTCTGGCGCTTTTTCCCGCCGCTTCCTTCGCTTACGCCCAGGTTCCTCCACCGAATTCAATTCATGCTCTTTCTCCATATTATCTTCTACTCTAAGAGTAGTAGTATTATTATTACTCTTATTATTTCCTTTATTACTTATAGAGAGAGAGGTGCTATTTTCGTCGCCGTTGGTGGATTTTCCGGTTACGGTTCCTATTGGAGCCTGATTTTCAAACAACTCTGCCATGAGTGGATTTTCCGTAAGCGGATTTTCCACTAACGGTTTCTCCGTCTGTGGTTTTGCCTGTTGCGGAGAAAAGTCAGTACGCCCAACCCTTTCACCACTAATGGATTTTCCGATCACGGTTTCTCCATCTACGGATTTTCCGCTAATAGTCAATGAATAAAAACAACTATCAAATCGACCCCTAGATCGGTATTCCGACATAGTTACCAGCCCCAACGTTTTTAGCTCCTGCAAAGCGGTCTTTACTGCATCGCGTCCGTCCGTACACGTCTCCAGTATCTGATGTAAACTCATGCTCCCCCGCGTCCGAAGCAGCCACAGCAAACCCATTGATTTCAGGCTCATTTTCATGGGAAACTTGTTTGATGACCCAATCTACGTAGGCAGCTGCCAACGCACTAATTAGCATCTGTGATTGCAACTCCTCCATACTGTAGTTCTTTTTCGGCATTTTTAATACCCTGGAAAATAAGATACCTTAGAAAAGCATCAAAACTCATATCCATTCCGCGCTCCTCAGCAAACTGTTGGCGGAGTTCCTCGATGCGTTGTTTATCAGCTTCTGACATACGAAAAGATTTCCAAGTTGTCTTTTCCATTTGCAAAAGTTTAAAAAGTTAGTAAATTTGTTTTCAAGACTACACAAATATAGCACTTTTTAAAACTTTTTAAAACTTATTGACATTTTTTTTGAATTAATTTTTTGAAACATGAGCAAAGAACCGTTAACTTTGGAGCAGGTAATTGAAAAACTCCGGGAAGCAGGAATGAAAGTGAATGATATTTACGAGGCAACTGGTAAGGATAAAATGGAGTATTATAACATACTGCGCTCGAATAATGAGTTCCGAAAAAAAGCGTACCTCAACGAATTGATTAAAACTTTCCCAAAAGAATTAGGCAACCTGCAACAAGAGCCGGAAGCCAGCACAGACTTACAAACAAAGTATATACAAGCACTTGAACGAGAAAATGCACTATTAGAAAAATTAAACAATGAAACTTTGGCTAAAATTTTACAGGAAATCAGCGAAATCAAAAAACGATTAGAAACATGAAAGAGCTGAATCAAATCAACTCCCTCGTTTTACGTGCTTTGAAGATGACCGAACTCATAGTCAGTGAACAGGATCCAGAAAGAAAAAACCGACTCCTAAAACTTCAAACTAAACAATTAGAACATATAAAAAGAAAGTTAAATGTACTCCGCTTACGCTTACCTACGAATTAGCACTGAGGATCAAAGTAACTTTTCCCTCGAAGCGCAGGAAGAAATCATCAAAAAATACGCTGCCAGTCATCATTTCAACATTATAAAAACCTATACCGATGATGGCGTTTCCGCCAAAAACTTCAACCGCCCTGCTTGGAAGAAGTTAGAACTTGATTTATTAAAATCAAAAGGAGAAGTCCGCACAATCATTGTTGCCAAATATGACCGATTAATCCGCAACGCCGCCGAGGGACTTACTTTGCTGGAGAGATTCGAAAAAAGTCTGAAGGTACAGATCATTTCTGCCGGAGAGAATTTTTACATCGATCCACACAGCCCTTATTATTTCAAAATTCGAGCCGACATGTTTGTCAATGCCGAATTCGAGCGGCGTGTTATTGCCGACCGGACCAAGATGGGCATTTGGCAAGCTAAAAGGCAAGGTAGATTTCTTGGTACTGCGCCTTTTGGCTATAAAAATGCCCGGGACGCCAACAACAAACCCATTATAGTGCTCGACCAAAACCGGGCTTCCATCATTCAGCAATTATTTGAAAACGTGGCTGCCGGTATGGACTGGAAACAAGCCGGTAAAATTGCCCGCAAAAATGGATTTACCAACACCAGAAAAGACGCCGTAAAATGGGTTTTGAATAATATTCTGTACGCTGGAATAATTGAAGTGCCAGCTTATGGTAGAGAACCAGCCACTCGGGTTAAAGGCATTCATGAGCCTATTATTTCTGAAGCCACTTTTCACCGGGCACAGTCCATGATGTACAATAAATCACAGCCTAAGCAAGAATTGCGTGAAGAATTTCCTTTACGAGGAATCATCAAATGCAAGGAATGTGATCGCCCTATGACCGGAGGAATGCGTCGGGGAAGACTTGGCACCTTATACCCCTACTACAATTGCAATTACTGCAAAGGTCAGAATTACAATGCAGATAAAGCCCATCAGTCTTTGCTGCAAATCCTGCATGAATTATCATTACCAGAACAACATATTCGAATCTTACGCGAAAGAGCGGAAAAAGTAATGAAAGAACAGTTCTCCATGCGCGTACACAATGCTGAAAAATTAAGAAACGAAATCAGAGAACTGGAAACCAAAATCGATCAATTAGAAGAACGATACATAACAGGTAAAATTGAAGATTCCACCTTCCAGAAATTCAATTCCAAGTGGAAAGGAGAGCTCGCAGGCAAACTTATTGAAGCAGAACAACTTACAACAGATGAGTCAAAATATTGGCAAATATTTTACAAGCATTTGTACAGACTAGGAGATATTTCCAGCGCTTATGATAATGCTGCTTTGGAAAACAAACGACGGATAATAGAAGGGGTGTTTAATAATGGCTTCTATTTAACGAAACAGGGTTATGAAACCCCGCAAATCAATCCAATTCTCTTCACAGAAGAACTGAAAATCAACAACTTACGCTTCACTCAAGCACAAATAAAAAAGGGAAATATTGCTATTTCCCTATCGAGTAGCGGCGACAGGACTTGAACCTATGACCTTCGGGTTATGAGCCCGACGAGCTACCAACTGCTCCACGCCGCGATGTTATGCCATTTGAAAACGAACAAATTTAAATTTTGTTTAAATGTACCTCGTTTTTTAAATGGTTTGCAAAGATAAACCTTTTTTTTACCTTTGTCAAGTATTTGCCCACTTAAATCACTTCTTTTTTCTCCTACGCATCTTTGCGAAGCTTTGCAGAGATAAATTCATATTTTTTTCATATATTCCCTACAACCGATTTTAAGACGACCAAATATGAGCTCCTTATTTGCATTTGCCTTGCCTTGTCTGCCCTTTTTATGCCTATGCCTGTCGTTCGGGCTGTATGGGCAATCTAACTGCGCATCTGACCGTGCCGAAGTCATCATTGAGGTTTTTACCGATCGTTATGGATATGAAACTTCCTGGGAGTTGACAGGGCGTTCGGGGCTGCGTTATGCCGCTATGGTGCCTTTTAGCTACAAAAGCCAACGTTTGTACCGCGATACGGTATGCGTTCCGCTCGATACTTGCATCACTTTTACCATTCGGGATGTTTTTGGCGATGGCATCAGTGCACCAGGCTACTACCTCGTGCTATTGGATGGCGATACGTTGGTGATGGGTGGCAATTTTTACAATCAAGAAGCGACCCATTTGAATTGTTTCAATGGCATCATTTGTGAGGTAGCAACGCCCATTACTACTGGTTCCTACACGGCGCCGTTTGATGATACCTGGTATGAGTTCACCCCAGATTCTTCGGGAATGTATAGAATTTCAACAAAATACATTAATACCTGTGATACAAAAATTTGGGTTTATCCTACTTGCAATGGCATTACCATCGCAGCGGATAATCAAAGCACTATTTTTTATAATGACAATAACAGCGCTCAAATTCCACAGGCTGAAGTGCGAGGATTTTTTACTGCCGGCAAAACTTACCTCATCCGCATTGGCGATGCCAATGATGCTTGCGTTGGCAACATTCAATGGACGCTGACGTTTGAAGGTCCGCTTCGAGGCTGCATGGATCCTGCTTCTTGCAATTATAATCCTCTGGCAACCATTGACAATGGCAGCTGCCTGCCCAAAGGTGACCGCCGCTGTCCTAAAAGTCCAGACTTGCTCGTTCGGCAGGATACGCTGTTGCGATCCTTGCGTTTAGACACCATTCATTCCGAAGACCTTTGCCTGATTCAGGAAGGATGCGTGCGCGGCTATGGCGTGCGGAATGTGTTGCGATTTACAACGCAAATTCATAATATCGGTGAGCGCGATTATTACATTGGCAAACCTAGTTATAATAATACTCAATTTACGTGGAATAATTGTCACAATCATTTTCATTATGATAGTTATGCAGAATATTTAGTAATTGATGAGATGGGTAAAAAAATGCCCATTGGTTTTAAAAGTGGCTTGTGCATCACCGATTTTGGATGCGAACCTGGTTACAATCCTAAATACAGCTGTGACAATATGGGAATCAGTGCGCATTGCAACGACGCATATTGGTCGGAACTCAAGTGTCAATGGATTGACGTGACAGGTTTGCCCGATGGCAAATACACGCTGGTGGTGCGTATCAACTGGAAAAATAGTCCCGATGCGCTAGGGCAGGTAGAAAAAGACTTGGAAAACAACGTGGCACAAGCTTGCTTTCGCCTCGACCGCCGTTCGGGCGTGTTAAAATTTACCATTGAGCAGCCTTGCGAGCCTTATCTCGATTGCGCGGGCATCCCCTTTGGCGATACCCAGTTTGATTGTTTGGGCATTTGTGGCGGCAGTCATTTGTCAGGCGATGCCAATGAAAATGGCTTGCAGGAAATAGCCGATGCGGAAAAATACGTAACCCTACTGCTCGGCAATGATATGGAACCCAATGCCTGCAACGATTTGAATGCCGATGGTGCAATCACGGTACAGGATGCGGTTTTGCTGGCGAGTTGCCTCAATTTTGGGGCGACGCATCCGCATCCAGGGGCGGGTACGCACAATCATTGCCAGTTTCCTGCCAGCAATCTAGTCAATACCCGCGATACGGCTACCTTAGGCATCCTGCAGGTTGACTGGGACGCCCGGTATGTGGATATTGGCATTTTGAATCAAACGAGCAATATTGCAGCTTATCAATTTCGCCTCCGAGGTGGCACTATTAGCCATGTAGAAAATCTGGTGGACAATGTCGCTTACCCCATCACGCCGCGCACCAACATGAGCAGTGGCATGGTGGTAGGCTTATCCTATCGCGATTCGGTGATTCACAAGTCCGATTTGATGCAACCTTTGTGTCGTATTCATTTTCTGAGTTTTGATAGCGATACTATTCATATTGAAGACATTATAGCTGTTGTAAATAATAATTATGAACAGGTTATTTCCAAAATTTGGAACGGGTTGGTGGTAAAATCTTCTACGACGAGTGCGTCAGATTTTCATTCAAATTTGCAAGTGCAATTGAGCCCCAATCCTTTTCGTGAAGAAACGCTATTCTATTTTTATGATGCTCAAAATCAATCTTTTAAACTTGAAATTATCAATATGAGCGGGCAAACGGTTCAATCTTTTTCAAACCTTCGTTCGCCCGGCATTCGCATCCAACGCAATCAATTGCCAAATGGGGTTTATTTTTATAAATTGATTGGCGAACAAGTCTATGTCACCGGAAAGCTTGTGATTCATTAAAGCGCAAGATTGAACCTACAATTTATTTAAACTCAAATGCGACTTTTGTTGTACCTTTTGGTAGAAAATTAAATGTAAAATAGAAGTGTTGAAATAGGAGATACGAAAATTGTTCCAACGCATTTTTCATATTTCAAATCTCACATTTTGTATTTGTCTCAAATCGTTTTAAAAACCAATAAAATCAAGTTTTGATGAAAGAAGTATTTATCGTATCGGCAGTGCGCACGCCCCTGGGCAGTTTTGGTGGCACACTGGCAGGATTGTCCGCCATTCAGCTCGGTAGCGCAGCAATTAAAGGCGCATTGGAAAAAGCAGGGGTTGACCCGAAAGAGGTGGAAGAAGTTTATTTTGGCAATGTTTGCTCGGCTAACTTAGGGCAGGCGCCAGCTCGCCAGGCAGCCATTGGCGCTGGCTTGGGATATAATGTTCCCTGCACTACAGTAAATAAAGTATGCGCTTCGGGCATGAAAAGCATCATGTTTGGCGCCCAAAGCATCATGTTAGGTCAGGCTGATGTAATAGTGACCGGCGGCATGGAAAGCATGAGTAATGTGCCTTATTATGTGCCCAATGCTCGCTTTGGTTACAAATATGGCAAGGGCGAATTCATCGATGGTTTGGAAAAAGACGGCTTGCTGGATGCCTACGATCAAGTATCCATGGGCATTTGCTCAGATAATACCGCTAAAAAATATGAATTGTCGCGCGAAGCGCAGGATAACTACGCGACCCGCTCCTTTAAATTAGCTGCTGAAAATACGAACAACAAAGTTTTTCAGGAAGAAATCGTGCCCATCAGCGTACCGCAACGCAAAGGCGACGCCATACAACTCACTGAAGATGAACAATATAAGAAGGTAGATTTTGATAAAATTCCGACGCTGCGTCCGGCATTCACCAAAGATGGCACGGCGACGGCGGCGAATTCCTCTCCGATCAGCGACGGTGCTTCGGCGGTGATTCTGGTCAGCGCAGAAAAAGTGAAAGAATTGGGGTTAACACCGATTGCTAAAATCATTGCGTTCGCCGATGCCGAACAAGAGCCGATGTGGTTCACCACGACGCCAACCCTTGCTGCCCCTAAAGCCCTGAAACGCGCCGGAATGGATATTAAAAATATTGATTATTTTGAAGTGAATGAAGCCTTTGCGACTGTACCCATGGCATTCGAGCAAATTCTGGGTGTGGACGAGGATAGAATGAATGTGCACGGCGGCGCACTGGCATTGGGACATCCCCTGGGCGCATCGGGGGCAAGGATTATTACAACGTTGAGTAATGTTTTGAAGCAAAAAGATGCCAATGTTGGGTTGGCGGCTATTTGTAATGGCGGCGGCGGCGCTTCGGCAATGATTATTGAACGGGTCTAGATTTACGGCAAATCGAGTAATTCGCTTAGAACGAGTTACTCGATTTTAACTACAAAAAAAAGTCCCCCTCCTGTCTGCAAGGAGAGAGACCATCCCAAAAACCGATTTAAGTATATACTAAAAACGGCTCTTGTGAATCACATACAATCCAATCGCCTTAACTAAAATCTTTAAATCACATCAGCACAGTGTAAATAACTGTCTGATATTGTTATATTTTTACCAACTTATTATATCCGATGAAAAGAAAAGAGAAGCAAGAGGAATACGCAGAGCTTCATCATTGAGGTCGCAGAGGCGGTCTCTCGAGATTTCATGGATTATAAGTTGTTACATTCAACGAGTATTTCACACGACTAATCTTTGATTAGATCGTTCCGTTGATAGCCTTTCTCAATTTTCGCTCTTGATGACAAATGATAATCCACATTGCCTGGAGGGCAATTTTGAAGTAAACCTGCTTAATTTGAATAGGAAGGTACTGCTAAAAAAACAGCACAATGATGGTATGTAGGTTCAAAATGCAAGTTGCTCATGGATTATAATTTGTAACTAATTTGTTGAGTACAAAAATACAAGAAAAGCACTAATTAGGACATACCCTAAACGAGGTATTTTTAGGGTGTATTTGTAAATATTATTACATTCCAGTTATATATGATGTTTTCCATCGCTTGAATGCTATACCAAAAAAAGAGCCCCTCGCACCAAGGTGGAGAGGCTATCCCAAAAACCAATTGTTAAAGGACATCTAAATTTTTTATTATCAATTACTTGTTGTCAATACACTTTATAAAAATACACTATATGATTTTAAAATTAGCAATTGATAATAAAACCATTAATTTCCGCGCTGTTTATTGGGGTCTTTTTTAGGCAAATTGAATAACAAGCTGATTTCGTGCGATCCGCTATTAAATTTTTGAAACCGCTGGAAAGACATATCATAAGAATAAAACACATTGAAATTCGAAATTTTTGCACCCAGCAGAATGCCCAATGCGCCCAAAGAACGATACGACAAGCCTGTAATCAACTGATCGTCGAGGAAAGTTGCTTTCAAATTAATATCCACTTGCGAAGGTGCATCTTTTACGCGGCGCGCCATGATCGAAGGTTCTAATGAAAAATTCAGATCATAAATTTCAAAACGATGCGCCAAAAACAACGTGTAATGCTGCAAAGCAGATTCTTCGGTGCTTTCCACCACATCATCCAGGCGAGTTTGAATCAGATTGGCAAAAGAAAGTCCAAAGCGCGTATTTTCGCGGATGCTACCAAAAAAGCCAACAGAGGCATCGAACTCATTGACGCCCTCCATGTATTCATTGACAATGTCATCGTCTAAATAATCGTCAACATTGACGCCACCATCCAGTTTAAATTGCTGATAAAGTGCAGAAAAACCAGCTGCCATTTTTACATTTTCACTCAAATTGAAGCGGAACGCCCAGTTGAGCTGCCCTTTGAGGCGATTGAGTTGCGCAGCTGTTTCTGAAGACACGCCCACGCCGATGCCAAAATTCTTACCAACCGGACCATTCAGCATGGCTCCAAAAGTTTGCGGTGCATCGGGAAAGCCCGTCCACTGCGCACGACCATTGAACTGCGCTTGGTAGGTATTGTTAAAACCAGCCGCTGCCGGGTTGATTAAAATCGGTGTGATTTGATAATGGGTAAAGATGGCTTCATCTTGTGCCCGCACGACTTGCCAGATGGCGAAAAATGATAAGAGTAAAAATATTTTTTTCATAATTAGAATCGGTTAATGGATGATAAAAATTGGGTGTATGGTTGACAGGGTATCGGTGTAACGGTGTTATGGTTAATGTTGTATGGGTTATCGGGGATTGGGTGCTGGGCTTAAGCGCTTTTAGTCGCTCATTACCCGATCACTCCATTCCCCGATGCCCTTACTTTATTTTCCGCGTAAAATGGTTAACGAACCTTTCTGCTGTACCAACTCGCCGTTGCCATTCGTAAATTCCAATACAAAGTAATACGGACCCTCCGGCAGTGGATCGCCGCTTTGTGTAGTGCCGCCCCAGCCTGTTTGGTAATTGTCAGCCTGGAATACCAATTGCCCCCAACGGTTGTAAACTTCCAGGTGATTGTTGGCAGCATCATTGCAATCAATGCGGAACATATCATTTACTCCATCTCCTTCCGGCGTAATAATGATTTTTTCCACCAAACAATCCGGATTACCTGCTTCGCTTACAATGCCAGTAGCGCTGGATGCCGCGCAACCTCTGCTATCTGTAACCAATACGGTGTAAGAGCCTTCGCACAAATTACCAATCATGGCATCCACACTGGCAGGAGCATTCCACTTGTAAGTGTAAGGCGCCGTTCCCCCTTCTACGACTGCGAGCGCTGAGCCATTGCAGCCGTCGGTAGCTGGTTGCGTTTGCACTTTAACCTGAATATTTTTAGGCTCTGCCAATACAAAAGTTGTCGAAGTTTTACAATTATTAGCATCCGTCGCTGTTACCTGATAGGTACCTGGTACAAGGAAGGAAATGCGGGGTCCGTTTGTACCATTGCTCCAAACAAAGGAATAAGGCTTGCTGCTGGCACCGCCCAAAGCGCTGGCAATGATTTCGCCATTGCGATCACCCAGGCAGGAAATTTCCCGAATGTTTCCAAGAATTTGAAGGGTATCGGGTGCCGCTACAATGAGTTGTTTTACAACTGTACAACCAAGACCATCTTTTACAGATACCTGGTACGTACCCACACCCACGCCATTCAATACGGGTGTAGTCGCCAATACGGCAGTTTCTTTTTTCCATTCATAGCTATAATTGCCGCTGCCACTCTTGCCTACGGCTTCCAGAATAGCATCCGTTGCATTTGAACAGCTAATGTCCGAGCCATTGTAATCAGAAATAATCTCTACATCTGCATTTAAATTGGAATTAGAACCTACTGTAAATTGCTTTACCAAGGTATTGCCCGATTGCTCGGTAACGCTCACAGTGTAAACGCCTGGCGGCACATTTTTCAAGGTATCTGTTGTAGCAAGCACGGAGCCTGCCGCATTTTTCCAGGAATAAGCGTATGGTTTTGCGCCACCGTTGATGGTCAAAATTACCATACCATTGGTATCCTGTGGACAAGCCGTAGCAATGCTAGAGCCGCTGGCACGGAAGGTGGTAACAGGAATAGCCGGGAAAGTTTGTTTACACCCATTCGCATCTTCAACCGTCGCAATGAAATTGCCTTCGCAAAGATTGACGATCTGCATGGCACTGCCAGTGTTCGGCGTATTCCAACTCACAGTGTAAGGCGCTTTGCCACCCTGGAATGTCACATTGATTGTACCCGTACAACCTGCTTCTTCATTGTCATGTTTTACAACACTATTCATCGTGATCGGCGCCGGTATAGGAATGTCCACACTATCTTTTAAAATTGTACCTGCGCCATCGGTGATGGTATAAACGAGCTTGCCGCCGCTCAGGTTATTTTTGTTCACCAGACCATTGCTAATGGGTAAAGTGCTATTGTCGCTGAACGTCACTGTGTAAGGCGAGCGCCCGCCTTTGATTTCAAACGAAAGTGCGCCATCTGAATTACCGGAACAAGTCACGCCTGTAAACTGGCGATTGGCAATCGAAAGTGGAACATCGGGTTGCTCAGGCACCGTATAGCAGCTATTGCTTGTGCAACCTTTGCTGTCTGTAACCGTCACACAATACTCTCCTTTTACCACATTTGCCAATGTATCTTTTGTTGAGTTGTTATTCCATTTAAATGTATAAGGGCTTGTGCCACCTGTTGTTGTAAGAATAATTTTACCATTGCTTGCCGTTCCGGTAGCTGGTGTAATTTGTGCATTGAGCACAATTGGCGGGTATTTAGTTACTTCCGTTGTGGAAGTATTCATGCCGCCTTGGCTATCTGTGATTGTAACCGTATAATTACCGGCTGCTACGTTGTTCAAATTCTGCGTAGTTGCACCATTGCTCCATTTGTAAGAATAGGGAGAAATCCCCCCCGTTACTGTCAAAGTAATGGCACCATTACTCGCCCCATCGCAAATACGCGTTGCTTGAAGCGTTACTACCATTGGAGAATTAACCATCGCGCAACGATTAGCCGTACAGCCCATGGCATCCGTCACCGTTACACAGTATTGACCTGGCGTGGATAAGCCACTGATGTCTTTTTGGGTCGAAGTGTAATTATTAGGACCCGCCCAGGAATAAGTCAAATTGCCCGTGCCACCAGTTACGGTGATTGCTACCGCACCGTTGTTGCCTTGCTGACCAATGTTAGTAGGTACAATATTGCTGACTTGTACCGTTGATAAAGAAGTGACATTCAAATTACTCAATGCAAATGTGCAAGTTCGATTATCCGTAATGGTCACAGCGTAAGTACCAGCCGTCAGGTTGGTCAGGTTTTGCGTAGTCGCATTGTTACTCCAGCGATAGCTGTAAGGCGAAGTGCCGCCGGATACGGTCAGGTTAATAGCCCCTGAATTAGCCGAAGCACCGCAGGCTATGTTGGTAATGCTGGAAGTTGCCGTTAAAGCAACTGCCGGTTGAGTGACATTATAAGTAGCGCTTACGGTCGAATTTGTTGAAGGATCGGTTACTGTTACCGAATAGGTACCTGCTGGGATATTCGTTAAATCCTGCGAAGTGGCATTGTTGCTCCATTTATAGGTGTAATTTCCCGAACAACCTTGGGGTGTAATGTTAATCGCACCCGTAGATTGCCCAAAACAGTTAACACTGGTAATAACAGGCACCGCCAATGATAATGTACAAGATCCGCTACCAATCGTCACCGTACCATTTTTTGTTGTAAATGGCTCTGCTTCTTCATCGATATTGTCAACGCCCATGGGTGCAGTAGGCGTACCGGTAAAGCTCACGGTTGCAGTCGTGCCACTGGCGCCAATTGCATTAAAACAAAGTTGGAAAATCACCGAACCATTTGCACGATCTACCCCTGCTACGGCATTGTCAAACCAAACCATGGTGACCAGCCCCGCCGTTGTTGGGGGCGAGCTGGTCGGCGTACCAAACTGAGCTGCAGTTAAATCGGGTAAACCAAATTGCCCGACTGATACAAACTGCAATTTTGCAGGATCATACTGCACTCCCAGGGTAATACCGATGATGTCGTTCATATTGTCAACGGTGACATCCACACAAACCTGCTGACCGCTTTGCACTGTTTTATCGGAAATGGAAAATTTCAGTTGCCCGGTGCCGCCGCCACCATTACCAACCGTCACCGTGCCATTTTTGCTGCTAAAGGTGACGAATTGAGAATCGCCGTTCACAATTTCAATTGGCGTTGGGCTTGCTACAAAACCAACGCTGGAGCTACCGCTGGTCATCAGGATTTTAAAACATACCTGAAAAATATTGGTTCCATCTGGAATGGTCACACCCTGCACGCCCGGATCACTCCAGGAAACGGTGATTCTACCTTTAGGAACTGCGCCAGAGCCAGGCACACCAAAGGAATTGAGGTCTAATCCGGTGAGATTAAAATTTCCAACCGATACAAATTGCAGTTTAGTGGTATCGTATTGCAAACTGAATTGCATGAACAGGATGTCGTTGTATCCTTGCGCACTCGTATTCAAACACACCGTTGTACCGCTCGCTGAAGTCGTATCGGCAATGCTTAATTTAAATACATCTGAATTTCCGCCGCCACCGCTGCCGTTGCTATTGATAGTAATCGTGCCATTTTGACTCGAAAAAGTCAATTCTTGCTGATCGCCATTAATCACTTCAGGCTGAAGGGGCGAGTTGGTAAAACTCAAAGTGGTGCTACCCGATGCAATCGCAGTGAAACACGCTTGAAACAAAATCGTTCCGTCTTGCAGGGTGATGCCCTGACCCGCCGGATCATCCCAGGAGAGCGTGATGCGCCCTGCGGGGACGCCGCCTGTGCCGGGCAACCCAAAACTGCTATTGCTTAAACCATTGAGATTAAAGCTTCCAACGGAGGTAAATTGCAACTTGGTTGGGTCAAATTGCATAGTAAATTGTAAAGAATTCACGTCTTTGAATCCTTCCGCGGAAATGTCCACGCAGACCTGCATGCCCTGCGTGACTGTTTTATTTGATGCGATGACTTTGAAAGGTGTAGTGCCGCCACCGCCGCTACCATTCACTGTTACATTGCCGGCTTGCCCATTGAAGGTCAATGAAGCGCCACTAGCATTAAAAACATCTGGAGGAGTAGGGGTATTGCTGAATTCCACTTTTGTAGAATTCGCAGTGTTTAACACATTGAAACATACTTCAAAAATGGTCGTCTCGTCCGCTCTTGTCAATCCGGCAAAAGTTTTCTCGTCCCAGAGTACCGTAATTTTTCCCTGTGGCACATTGCCCGAACCCGGCAGACCAAAGCTGCTCGCCTCGGTCAAGTCAGGTAGATTAAGATTTTTAAGCGATGCAAACTGCAGAGAGGAGGGATCGTAGCTGATAGACAATTGAAAACCTAGAATCTGATTAAAACCACTGACTTTTACTGGCAAACAAATTTGCTGCCCTCGGTCAGCGGTGGTACTTCCAACCGTAAAAGTGACAGTCTGAGCTGTCGCATAGCTGGCGCAAAATAGCAATACGGCTATCAAAGGTGTAATGAATCTCTTCATTGCGCTCGGAGTTTGGGATGTTATAAAAATGTTGATTAAATCGGTATTGTCTTTTACAGGAATATCAATTTTTGAGTAATGATAAAATCAGGTGATACAAGTAGATATTGATACGCTCCCGGAGCCGGAAACATGTCTTTCGTCAGTTGCAAGGTATGTGTGCCACTCGCCATCAAACGCTGTTCTTCGTGAATCGTCTGTCCCTGTACGTTCTGAATCACTAACCGAACCTGGGTTGCGGTTTTCAGTTCCAGTTTTACTTGTGTTAATTCATGAAAAGGATTTGGATAACTATCTTCGACCTGTATCAGGTGAGGTGCACTGTTGTACACGTGTGTACTGGTCGCGTCATCTACTTTTACAACGCCGTCTAAATACTTCGCATCCACTTCGTTGAGACTGGAATCCGCTATTTCACGAAGTGCAATATCATCTGTAAAAGATAAAGGACTCGTAGCGGAAGGTGTGCCAATGACTTCAAAATCAATAGAAAAAAGTGTAGTGCTATCATCCAGGCTGCGTCCTTCCAAGGATTCATCGTACCATTGGAAAGCCAACATACCACTGGAGGTCTTGTTCAACCCGAAACTTTCAACTTGTGGATTAATGGCTAGTGCGAAGTCTTTTACCTCTTTGAAACGAAGTACGTTGGAGTTCCATTTGACTGTAAATTGTACACCAACGATTTTTTTGAAATGAGCCACCTTAATATCGGCTTTGTAAATAGTAGATGGGGGCACTATTGCAGTAGGTGCGACAATGGTGGGTAAGGATTGTGCTTGCAAAAATGATATAGAAAAGCACAAAACACAGGAGAGTATAGCGCTTCCTATCGTCTTCATGGGATCAACAATTTTACTTGCCTAATTTGGCTGCAAGGTAAGAAAAAATATACAATCACGCTGCTTTCAGAGAATAAATTTTAATCTATTAACAAATGTAAAATAGAAAGAGGAGTGACTCCTAAGAGCCACTCCCCCTCTTTTTTCAGGTTTTATTATTCAACCACGACCATTTTCTTGGTAGCGGAGAATTCACCAGCTTGCAGGGTGTAAGTGAGTACACCGGTTGGCAGTTCAGCGCTGTTGATTACAAGGGTGTTGTAACCTTTTACATAAGAACCACGTACCAGTTTCACGACTTTACCTGTGATGTCAGCAATGGTCAGGGTAGCATCTGCTGCGCTTGGCAAGTTGAAACCAATCACCGTTTGACCCTTGAATGGGTTTGGTGTGTTTTGCATCAACTCGAAGCCTGCACCTGCTACGGTTCCGTTAGAGAACTTGATTGCCACGTTCATTACTTCACCGTTTTCAGCATATGCTTCAGCGGCAGTGTAACGGCTTGATACGCTCAGTACATTAGCTGCTTCTACGCTTGCTTTTGCACGAACCACCAAAGAGAACAGCACTGCATTGCCCGCAGCGTCGC
>CAZFBN010000046.1:20387-35622 GCA_964517145.1 uncultured Saprospiraceae bacterium | reverse complement strand
GAATTCCAACGTGGATAATCCGAAGCATTGGTCAGCAGCGTCCAAATAATGACTGCATCTGCTTGAATATCAATGCTTACCGAAGTTTCGCGGCTAAAAGTTGTTTTTACCGTGGTAGCTTTGCCTTTTTGTGTGGAAGGTGTCATTTTTGTTGTTTTATTTTTTGACGAATGAGCGAAGCAAAAGGATAGGCTAAACCGCACTTTTTTCAAAAAAATCTTCCATCACTTTGCTATTGTGCTGTAAATGATGGAGTTGCAGCGCCGCAGCCCCCGATTCAAAAGGGTCCATTTCCTGCACAATTTTCATTCTCAAATCAAACAAGTGTTCCTTGTCCGCATTTTCAGCCTCCCGCGCCATTTCGATTTTGACCAGTTCTTCCTGCAATTTTTGTTTTGGATTAAAAATCCCGTTCAATTCCGAGCACTGATGACAAACGCCCTCTTTATTAATCAAAGCGCACCTGCCATCAAAAATCTGAATCATTTTCGACCTGCCGGTATGCAAATAATACTTCACCATTGGTTCGGTAGTGTCTATGATTTCCGCAATTTCATTGATTCTAAAACTATATACTTCCTTGAGCAACAGGCAAATCTGCTGTTCCAACGGCAAAGATTTGGCAATGCAAGTAAAGCAAAAAGTAATGTGTTCTTTGATTTCAAACGCGCCCTGCGGCGAGGTGTGTCGAATGTGCATCGCTTCCTGAAAGAACTGCGGATCAGCAAGCGCAGCGGCTCTGCTGAGGTCGGTCACGTTTTCCGTCCAGCGTTTTTGAGCGCGGAGGTTGTCTTTGGCAAGATTGGACGCAATCGCGAAAAGCCAGGTTTTTAAAGACGATTCACCTCGGAAGCCGGCTAATTTTTCATGGGCTTTCAGGTACGTATCTTGTACCAAATCTTCCGCATCTGCAGCGCTGGCGGTGATGCGCAGGAGGTAGGACTTAAGTTGTCCCTGGATTTGTTGAAATTCGGTGGTGAGAAGTTCTGGAGTCATGAAGGCTGTTTTAACAAATCACATTACTGCATATTCCGAAAGTGCCCGCAAATCCGCCGGTCGGAAGCCGAGTACTAAATGTTGTTTTGGAACGCCCAAAGCGCCGAGTTCTTTATCCAATTCGATTTCCGTGTTATTCTGTTGAACCCAAATATTACCTGTTTCCGGGTGAATGCTGAAGTGCATTAAAACTCGAAAATGGAATTTATCCTGGTACCAACCTATTCGCATCAGTTGGAATTGATTGTGAATCAAATCTGTAATCGCCTGGTAGCCACCTGGAGAGCCGAGGGATTCATTTCGTTGTTGTGCCAAATTTTCCAGATAATTCGTCAAGATATTTTGATGAAATTTAACTTTTTTAGCTAGATTTTCCATAATATGATCTTTTTGGTATCCTTATCAAAAATAACCATTTTTACATTATAGTCATTTACAGAATTCTTAATTCCTTGTCGATCAAATTCTTCTTCATAAACATCTTTTGGAACTGCAATTAAAAGCTTTCGTTCTGGTTCAATTCGTCTCAGACCTGATAGATAGTTCAAGTATTGCCCAAGAACTTTATGGAATTCATTTGCAAATGATAATCCTAAAAATGATTTAACCTCAACTGCTATTTTATCAGTTCCACGCTCTGCTGCAATAATTTTTTCCGCCCCCAAGTCAATCTCCCATTCAGGATCATAATCTTCTAAGAAATAAGGATCATGTGTAATCGCCCAGCCATCATTTATAAGGGCTTCTCGTACAATGTTATGCAGTAAATCTTTCGCCATGTGCTACTTTTAAAACAAATATAATGGTTGGCTCGGTTCAAAAAGTGCTGAAATTTAAGACAACTTCAATCGCGCCATTTTGTTATCTTTCCTACAAATTTAGCAAATTTCGAGCATGACTTGGGAAGATTTTAAAGCAATGTCGGATACGCTGCCGCAGCAGCCGGGTGTGTACCGCTATTTGGACGAGAATGGCACGATTTTGTACGTGGGCAAGGCGAAAAACCTGAAGAATCGGGTGTCGTCGTACTTTGGCGACCGCAAGGATATGCCTTATAAAACGCGTGTTTTGGTAAAAAATGCGCATCACCTGGAATTTACGATTGTTGAAACGGAAGCCGATGCGCTGCTGCTGGAAAATACGCTGATTAAAAATTATCAGCCGCGATATAATGTGATGCTAAAAGATGCGAAGTCGTATTCGTACCTGTGTATCAAAAACGAGCGCTTTCCTCGGGTTTTTATTACACGCAATGTAATAAGAGATGGTTCTACTTACTTTGGTCCTTACACGTCCAAGCAACGCATTAAAACGATTTTAGATTTAGTCCGGCAATTATTTCCATTACGCACGTGTAATTTGGCGCTGACGCCCGAAAACATTGCTGCCGACAAGTTTAAAGTGTGTCTGGAATATCATATTAAAAATTGTCAGGGACCCTGCGAGGGCTTGGAAAAAGAAGAAAATTATAATGAAAAAATCCAGCAAATTAAAAATATTCTGAAAGGGAATTTTGGCGCGGTAACGGGTCATTTCAAACGCGAAATGCAGCAATGTGCGGAAAATCTGGAGTTTGAACGCGCGCAACTACTCAAGGACAAGCTCTCGGCGTTTGAAGATTATCAAAGTAAATCCACCGTGGTGAGTTCTACCATCAAAGATGTGGACGTGTTTGCAATTGCTTCCAATGAAAAAGAAGCGTATGTCAATTATTTAAAAATAGTAAATGGCGCGGTGATTCATGTGCATATCCAGGAGTTAGTCAAAAATTTGGACGACGACGAAAAAGATTTATTGGAATATGTAATTCCCATATTGCGAGAGCGTTTTAATAGCTTTGCGCCGGAAATTATCGTGCCATTTGAAGTAGTTTTAGCAGATACGACTTTACAAATTACCATTCCGAAAATTGGCGATAAAAAGAAATTATTGGAATTAGCGGATAAAAATGTGCAATATTATCAACTGCAAAAACGCCGCGACGAAGCCAGCAGCACCAAGCGCCAAACGCCCGCCGAGCGCATTCTGCGCACTTTGCAAGCGGATTTGCACATGAAAGATTTGCCGATGCACATCGAGTGTTTTGATAATTCGAATATTCAAGGGACGAATCCCGTGTCTTCGTGCGTGGTTTTTAAGAATGCGAAGCCGTCCAAAAAAGATTATCGCCATTTCAACGTGAAAACCGTGGAGGGTCCGAATGATTTTGCTTCGATGGAGGAAGTCGTGCATCGGCGGTATCGGCGCTTGTTGCAGGAAGGGCAACCGCTGCCACAGCTCATCATCATTGACGGGGGCAAAGGGCAACTCAGTGCGGCGGTGCAAGTGCTGCGGCTGCTTGGTATTGCCGATAAAGTGACGGTGATTGGCATTGCCAAAAGACTGGAAGAAATTTTCTTTCCGGACGACCCCGTGCCGCTGCTTATTAATAAAAAATCGGAATCGCTCAAACTCATTCAGCAAGCGCGGAATGAAGCGCACCGTTTTGCCATTACCTTCCACCGCGACCAGCGCTCGAAGAATTTTTTGGGTACAGAATTGACTGGTATTCAAGGCATTGGCGACAAAACGGCGGAGAAATTGCTGACGCATTTTGGCTCAGTAAAAAAAGTAAGGGACGCGCTCGTGAGCGAGTTGTCAGAAGTGGTGGGCATGGCGGCAGCGAAGAAGGTGAGGGCATATTTTGAGGATGGGGAGGAGGAGTGACTTTATTCAATAATAGCATCTGCTAAATGATCTAAATCTCGTTTTGCATTAATAACGGCTAAAATTTTTACTACATCTGCTTCAACTTTATAAAAAATAATATAACGTTTTTCAAAATTGATACATCGGAAACCGGCTGCTTTAAGTTTAGGATGCCGACAAGGCGGGTATCTCTCGGGAAAAGTTTTTAGTTGTGCAACTTTTGTAAAAATTCGCTCAATGTATTGATCTGCCTGATATTCAGAACCAACTTCACTTATATATTCATGAATATCAGCAAGATCTGCTAAAGCTCTAAATTCCCAGTTTATTTTTGTTTCATCTGTTGCCAAAACCGGAAAAATTTAGTTGCCTCTTCATGCGTCAGAAAATGTTCACTATTCGAACGCTCTTCCAGAATTTCCAGCAATTCATCTTCATTCAAAGGATCGCCTTCCAATGCAAGACTTTCGGTCTGTTTGATGCGAATATGTCCCATCGCTTGCAACGCCTGCATGATCTGCAAAACCTCGTGCTCCTTTTCTTCTTGTACGCTAATTTGGAAAGTCATATTCTATAATTTACCCTGCTAGCTTTTATTTCAATCCACCAAATCCCGGTACTCTTCCCCTATCTCCCGACTTTTTTTGGCTTTCAGTCTTTCCCAGGCAGGAAGATACGGTTCTCCAGCGTCTTGTTCATCCTGAATTTCAGGCAGTTGTTTAAACGACCAAACTACGTCCAGGCTTTGCCAGGCACGTAACAACTGCAAAAATTCGTTCTCTTTTTCGGGGTTTACTTCTACCTTATAGTTCATGGTTGGGCTAGTTTAAATTTGTGTTTTAATAGGAATGGTACGTGGCATTCCGTTTTTCGGCGAAATGCCACATATGATAATTTATTCTTCTTCATCCAGTACTTGACTATGACCGTTTTCTGAATAAGAAATTTCATCATGCGATTCAGACGCATCTTCTGGCAGCGGTCCTAGTTCTTCCACTTCGCGCTCGCGCAGGCGGCGCAGTTCGGCATCCGATTTTTCGTATGCTTTTACAATTTCTTTTACCAAACGGTGGCGTACAATATCCTCCGCATCAAGGTAAACGGTGGAAATCCCCTCCAAATGCCCCAACAAATTGATGGCACGGCGCAAGCCCGATTTTTGGCTAAACGGTAAATCAATCTGAGACAAGTCACCCGTAATGATGCACTTCGCCGATGGACCCAAGCGCGTCAAGAACATTTTCAACTGCATGGTCGAACAGTTTTGCGCTTCATCCAGAATGATGAAGGCATTGTCCAACGTTCGCCCACGCATGAACGCCAAAGGTGCAATTTCAATGACATTCGTTGTCATGAATTGTTGCAACTTCTCGTGCGGAATCATGTCATCCAGCGCATCGTACAAGGGTCGCAAATACGGATCAATCTTTTCCTTCAAATCACCCGGCAAGAACCCCAGGCTTTCGCCTGCTTCCACCGCCGGACGCGTCAGGATGATTTTTTTTACCCATTTATTTTTCAATGCCCGCACTGCCAAAGCCACTGCCGTGTAGGTTTTACCGCTACCCGCAGGACCGACGGCAAACACTAGGTCATTGCGCTCCGATTGTTCAATTAATCGCTTTTGATTCTTGGTTTTGGCTCGAATTTGCTTGCCATCAGGACCAAAAACCAACACTTTTCCACTTTCGCCATTGGTGAGTCGCCCTTCAAACGGGTTGCTACCTCCCAGTAAATCCTCGACCACCTGCGTCGGCAATTCCCGATTTTCTTTCAGCAGGCGCACCATCGTTTCAAATTTCGACTTGGCTTTCTGGGTAGCGTTTTTTTCCCCGGCTAATTTCAGGCTATTACCTCTGGATGTAATAGTAATTTCAGGGAAAGCTTTTCGTAACAGATTGAGTTTCACGTTATTCTCACCGTACAACTCAACAGGGTCAATACCCTCTACGGTTAAAATGATTTCGCTCAAATATACCTCCGATTATTTTAAGACGTTAGATGCCAGATACCAGACGTCAGATGTCCGCACAATCCATTTTATTTGCACTGTCTAAAATCTAATTTCTATCGTCTATCGTCTTTAATGTTATTTTTGCCTAAAGTTACAAAATTTTTTAGCTGGAAAGAGTTCCTACAAGCTTAAATCAACATTCATAAATCGTAAATTTTTCAGATGTCAATTGTTACGCTTACTTCCGACTTTGGAACGCAGGATTACTACGTGGCGCTGCTGAAGGGCGCTATTCTTTGTCGTCAAAACCCTATCCAGTTGATAGATATAACGCACAACGTTAAAAATTACGATATAGTTCAGGCGGCGTTCATTTTTAGAAATGCGTGGCAAAGTTTTCCCGAAGGCACCATTCATGTCCTGAGTATCAATGACTTCGATAATGAACACCAGACTTTTGTAGCGATTAGGCACGCCGGTCATTATTTCATCGGTCCTGACAACGGGCTTTTTTGGCTTGTTTTTGAAAAGATGCCCGATGAGGTCTATGCCTTGCCAAAATTGGAATCCAGCCATTTTCCACTCAAGGAAATTTATGCCAACGCCGTAGCGCACATCATTCTTCAAAAAACGTTGCAAAAAATTGGGAATCGCCTTCCAAGCATCGTACAACGCATTGCATTACAGCCCGTTACGAGCCAGTCGCACATTCGAGGTTCAGTGGTTCACATCGATAATTATGATAATGTAATAGTGAATATCAGTCGGGATTTATTTGAAAAAATAGGTAAAAACCGTCCATTTTCATTGTATTTTAAAAGGCATGAACCCATCACGCAATTGTCCAAACATTATTATGATGTGCCGGTCGGGGAAATTCTTTGCCGATTCAACTCCGCCAATTGTATTGAAATTGCCATCAACATGGGCAAAGCCGCCACTTTATTGGGTTTGAATGTAGAAGACGTGGTACAAATTGATTTTCAAGAAAAAGGTTAATCCCGATTTGCCACCTCAATTGTTTAAGCTCCGGCTCCCCAATAACCCAACCAATCACAAATTACAAATAACAGATAACAAATAACCATTAACAAATAACGAATAACAACCAACCAACAAAAAAATGATAAAACGGCTCGTTAAAATGACCTTTCAGGAAGACAAAGTGGACGATTTCATCCAAGTCTTCGAAGACACCAAGCAACGCATTCGCAATTTTCCTGGCTGCCGACATTTAGAACTATGGCGCACTGGCAATGTGTTTTTTACATTTAGCATGTGGGAAAACGAAACCGCGCTCGATCATTACCGATTTTCAGAATTATTTAAAACAACATGGTCGCGTACCAAAATTTTATTTGCCGAAAAGGCAGAAGCCTGGTCTCTGGAGGTTCAAAGCGAAACAACAGAAGAAATAAAAGCGTAAAAAACAAAGCCGACACGAATACGCATCGGCTTTAAAAATTGAATTAGTATGAAAAACTCTTATTCTTAAAGGTGTTTAAAGAATATGCACTTTTATTTTCTGTGCAAAGGTATTCCTAAAAATTGGATATAGGTGCTGGAATTCGGTTATTTAACTTATAGAACGGAATTTTAATACTGCGAGTCAGAAAAACAGTTGGAAAGGCACAAAAAGTGGGCTGTGCAACTTTATGCACAACCCCGTTTCACAGCTTTACGTCAACTACTGCCGCCGCCCAAAGTGCGTGTCGCAAGTCCTCCTCGGCAAGGGGCACGACGACGCGACGAGGCAATAGCGTTCTTCATTTTATTTTAACAAATTGGGGAATAAGGATAAGCGATTGTTCCTACCAAAATGTAGTGCGAACCGTCCCTGCTCGTTGTTGCCCGTGCATCTCACAAGCAGGGTGTTCATGGAGGTTCGCAGGAGGATGATATTGGCAAATGTAACCAAGGGTTGTTCCTTTATTAACCTTACAATGCTGCCAGTCGCCACTTCCAGTGGGTTCCGTGCTTTCCATATTACAACAAAAAAATATTTCATAGAAGTCGGGTCATTTCAAACATTAAAAGCAGGAACAACAGGTTGATTTTATATTTTGCTATCTTTTCATTCTTTTATGTTAAAAAAAGTAGGGTGTAAAAAATTAATTCAGGTGATGTGACTCAAAGGTAATGGAAAGTAGGGCGGAGCGTTTCACCCACTTTGGGGGATTTTTTAATATAAAAAGCGGCAAGGGAAATTTTTGATACTTTAGAATAAAAATGATAAGATAAATAGAGTACCACCGATTTTTAGAAAATGGATTTTGACAATTATTATAAAAAAGGTGATTTCTATCAGAATTTTAAATAAATAACCGGGGAAGCAGTTGTGCTATTTACTACTTCCATGATAAAAATTTTATTAAACTTCTATAATATTATGCCAAAATATTCTCTGTAACAATTTGTCCGTCAAGCATTCTTACAATGCGCGAGCTGTAACGTGCGTCGTGCTCAGAGTGTGTCACCATGATAACGGTAGTACCCGCTTCATTTAGTTCCGTGAGCATTTGCATCACTTCATTGCCATTGCTAGAGTCGAGATTACCCGTCGGTTCGTCCGCGAGGATCAACTTGGGGCTGTTCACAACGGCACGAGCTACGGCTACGCGCTGTTGCTGACCGCCCGACAACTGCTGCGGGAAGTGGTTGCGACGGTGCATGATTTGCATTTTTTCCAGCACTTCTTCTACGCGTTTTTTGCGATCAGAAGCCTTCACACCAACGTACAGAAGTGGCAATTCCACGTTTTCAAAAACGGTGAGTTCATCTATCAAATTGAAGCTTTGAAACACAAAGCCGATATTGTTCTTGCGCAGCATGGCGCGTTTGCGCTCATTGAAATGGGCTACCTCCGTGCCGTCGAAGGTGTAGCTGCCGCCATCGGGTTCGTCAATCAGACCAAGAATGTTGAGCAAGGTAGATTTGCCGCAGCCAGAGGGTCCCATGATGGCAACAAACTCGCCGTGCTGCACATCCAGCGACACTTTATTCAGCGCCGATGTTTCTACCTCCGTAGTGCGATATACTTTTTCCAGGTCTTTAATTTGAATAAATGCTGACATAACTTTTTATTTACTTATCATTAACGATTTACCAATTCACTACTTACCACTCACTGATCACTTCCATCTCCCCGAATCACCAGCTCCTGCATGTCGCCGTAATTTTCATAACTGGAGGTCACCACTTTATCGCCATCCTGCAAGCCGCCGAGCACCTCATAATAATCGGGACTTTGCCGACCGAGCTGAATATCTGCGCGATACGCTTTGTTCCCAGCACCATCTACTTTAAAAATCCAGTTGCCACCCGTTTGCTGATAAAATCCGCCGCGCGGCAGCAATAAAGCCGTTGTTTCCGCACTCAATGCCAGCCGCACTTGCAAGGTTTGCCCGCGCCGAATGCCCGTTGGCACGGTATCCACAAACTCCATGTCCACCTGGAAGCGACCATTGGTCACCTGCGAATAAATCTTCTTCACCACCAGCTTATAGTCTTTCCCATTGAAAGTGAATTCCCCCTCCAAGCCCGTGAACACGCGGGAAATGTAATGCTCGTCAATATCCGCCTGCACTTTAAAGCCGCTGAGCACATCAATCTGCCCGATGCGCGTACCCGGCGTGATGGACTGACCATATTCGGCATCGAGCGACGTGAGCTGCCCGGCAACCGGCGCGCGCACCGTGAGGTCGTCCGATTTTTTACGCATAATTTGCAAACCGACTTGCGTACGCTGAATGGATTGCTCCATCTGCTTGATTTGCTGCGAAAAGGTAGCCGCATCCGCTTTCAACTGACGCTCGGTCAACTCTTTGCGGCGCACCTGATAATCGTAAGTGTTTTTAGAAGACTGAAAATCCTGTTGCGAAATGACTTTCTGCTCATACAACTGCTTATTCAAATCATAAACCCGCTTCGCTTCTGCCAGCGCGTTGTCCACGTCCGCCAATTGGTTTTGCAGGCGAATGGTGTTCTGCTCCGCCAGGTTGCGCGTATTTTGCATATTCGTAATCAGGTCGTAAACAGCCGTTTCCCGATTCACCAGGTCCAGTTCCAAATCGGTATTCAACAAGCGAATGATCGGGTCTTTTTCTTTCAAAATCGCGCCGTCTTCCACATATTTTTCCTCCACCCGACCGCCTTCCAGCACGTCCAGATAAATCGTGGTAATCGGTAGCACCACTCCATTCACCGGAATGGTTTCTTTAAAAACGCCCTTTTTCACCTCTCCAATAGTAATGCGCTCCGCCTGTACGTTCACGCGACGGTTGCTGCCTTTCGTTTGCAAATACGCGGCACTCGCCAACGCAATAATTGTTACTACGCCCAAGATGCCCAGCACCCGTCCTCTTGTCCAAAATTTCTTTTCTATTTTACGATCCACAATGGTTCAATTTTAAATTCAAATATCGTCTTGTAAGAACAATTGGAAAAAACGTGCCAATTTTATAATTCATTCAAAATTAATAATTTACATTTAAAAAGGAGCGGCAGGTGTTCGCTTTTGATACACTGAGTGTACGCAGGTGAACAAAGAAGACGGAGAGCTAAAGTGACCAAGTGATGATCTTCTCAAAGTATTTCTATATATAGCGCTGGAGTTTTATATTTGCCCTTGCAAGTCCAATTACAGGTACAAAAAAATATTTACACACGAACCCATTGTAGGGCATCACAAATGTTCGTAGCATGGCAAACACCTTTTCGCAAATTTACATCCAAGCTGTTTTTGCCGTCAAAGGCAGAGACAATTTAATTCAAGCCGATTGGAAATCCACACTACACGCCTACATGGCTGGCATCATCAAAGCCAAAGGACACAAACCCATTCTCATCAATGGCATTGAAAATCATGTCCATGTCTTTTTTGGATTGAAACCTGCGATGGCAGTTGCCGATTTGATCCGCGATGTCAAAAACAATTCCACTAATTTTATCAATGAAAATGGCTGGGTGCGCGACAGGTTCGCGTGGCAGGAGGGCTACGGCGCGTTTTCGTATGGGCATTCGCAGATAGACCAAGTTTATAAATACATCCAAAATCAAGAGGCACATCATCGCAAAAAGACATTCCGCGAGGAATATTTAGAATTTTTGCAAAAATTCGACGTGCCGTATGACGAGCGGTATTTATTTGATTGGTTGGAGTGAATAAGGAGGTGCAATCGTAACGTACGCAATTGTGTCACGCCTACGGCGTTCCCCCGTTTCTTGTTCATTTTGCAATAATTCTATCAGCCCGCTGGGCTTTTGAGTCGTATTTCAATAAAAGCCAGAATCAAAAAGCCGTAGGTTTGACATAATTATAGTCAGAATATGCGTCACCCCCCAATATTAACCTCGTAGAGGTGGCATAAATGTAGGGTAGAATGTATTGTGTCACCCCTACCGGGGTTCACGCACATTTTTCTGTATATTTTCTATAATTATATCAAGCCTACGGCTTTTTGTTCAATGGTTCATTTTGAAATGAAATACTCAACACAAGCCCGTTAGGGCTGACACAATTATAGCCGTAACACCGCACCCCTCCAAATAAAGAACCCCAGCGGGGGTGACACAAATTCGTTAACGAAAGAATGGCAGCATCTCGCAGATTGGTATCATGATTTTTTTTGTAATTTTAGCAGCGCAGCGCAGCCGTCCTATAGAAACGGCGGTTGAAAGAGAACCAAAAAAGCCATATATTTGTAGTAATTCAAAAATGACGTTATGACCGTAGGCACATTGAGTCCATTGCAATTAGAATTGTTAAAAATATACTCCTTTAAACCCAGCGAGACAGATTTGTTGGAAATTAAGCGCCTCCTGGCGAATTATTTTGCGGAGAAGCTCATCAAAAACGTGGATGCTGCCATTCAGGAGAAAAACATTACCAATGAAGCTTTAGAAAGCTGGCTGAATGAATCGTAGTTTTTATATTTACAAAAAATCACTATGGAGGCAGTAAATTTAATAGACCGTATCGAAATAAATCCAAAGGTGTTAAATGGCAAGCCCGTCATCAAAGGCACTCGCCTGAGTGTGCAATTTATCATTGGGCTACTCGCGCAAGGCATGACGATGCAAGAGGTGTTGAATGAATATTATCGGCTCACGCCGGAAGATATTCTAGCTTGCCTGGAATTTGCAGCACAAACCTTAGAAAATAACCTCTTCTATCCACTACCAGCCAGCGCTTGATCCATGCGATTCATTACCGATGAAAATATGGGTCCTACAGTTTCCAAATGGCTAGTCTCCAAAGGGCACGAAATCTTTTCGGTGTATGACGAATCGCCCGGCTTGACCGATGAGGAAATTCTGGAAAAAGCATTTCAGGAAGATTATATCGTTATAACGGGCGATAAAGATTTTGGAGAACTGGTTTTCAAAAATCAATTGCCGCACAAAGGCGTCGTGCTACTTCGACTCCATGATGAAACGCCGCCCTCCAAAATCAAAGTATTAGACCGACTGCTCTCACAATACGCCGACCAATTGCCCAATAAATTTGCCGTTGTCACGGAAATTGGGGTTCGGATAATATAATTCGCTTTTGCTGGAGAAGGCAGATATGGTGTCACTCCTACGGAGTTCCCCCACCGACCATTGCCACTGCTATAATTATATCAAGCCTACGGCTTTTTGTTCGCAGGTTCATTTTGAAATGAAGTACCAACCAAAAGCCCCGTAGGGCTGACACAATTATAGCGTAACACCGCACCCCAACAAATAAGAACCCCAGCGGGGTGACACAAATTCGTCAACGGAAGAATGGCAACATTCCATAGATGGATATCATGATTTTTTTGTAATTTTAGCAGAGAAATAAAAACAGTAAATAATACTTTGTGCTGTTTATTTGAAGGGCAAAATACTTTGAAAAGGAGTAAACATTATAAAAGTGCAAGATTATGGCAGATAATTTAGATTATTTACTCTTTAGACCAGAAAAAGAAGAATACTCTTACCGTCCTAGTGCTCCTGAACTAATAAAAAAGGAGCTAAAAGAAAAAACTGGTAAACTTGATTTAAGCAGTCAAAGAATGAAAAAGGTACCTTTAAAAATTAATGAACTAACACATCTAAAATCTTTAAATCTTAGTTTTAATAAGATCAGAGATTATAGTTTTTTAGAGAACTTCCCAAACTTAGAAACTTTAGACCTGAGTTTCGATTTAATTGATAAGGTAAGTTTTTGGGATTTCAGTCTTGGCACTCCGAATTTGAATACCAGGGGATACCATTCTTTAGAGAAGCTTAATAAATTACGAACTCTAAGCCTTAGAGATCACAAATTAAACGACTATTCATTTTTAGAAAACCTACCTAGTTTAGAGTCCTTAGACCTTAGCAAAAATAACCTTAGCAACTGTAACTTTTTGGAGAAACTTAGCAATTTACAATCCCTAAATCTTAGCGAAAATCATATAGCGGATTTTAACTTTTTAACAAAGTTTAGTCAGTTACAGTCCTTAACCCTCAATAAATGCAGTATTAAAGATATTACATTTTTAGAAAAGCTTTCTAAATTAGAAATTTTGCATCTAAATGAAAATTACATAAAGGATATTCATACATTAAAAAAATTAAATAATTTATATATCTTAGATCTTTCCTTCAATTATATAGAAGATATCTATCCTCTTTTGCATTTTATTGAAAAAAGGATGCCTATTTTATTAAATTCAATTTATTCTCTAAATAAAGGAGTAAATCAAATAAACCTTTCTCATAATCCTATTTCTTCTCCTCCAATTGAAATTTTAAAACAAGGCAACGAAGCCATCCTCCGCTACTTCGCCGAAAAAGAAAAGCAAGGCGTCCAAAAATTGATGGAAGCCAAACTCCTCATCGTTGGGCAAGGCGGTGCGGGAAAAACCTCTTTGAAACGAAAACTCCATGATGTCAACGATAAAATGCCAGAACCAGAAGACACTACACGCGGCATTGAAGTAACCCAATTAGATTGCAAAGTCAACAACGGCGAAGATTTCCGCCTCAACATCTGGGACTTCGGCGGACAAAATGTGCAGCACTACGCCCATCAATTTTTTCTCACCGGTAGTTCGCTGTATGCGCTGGTAACGAATGAGCGCGAGCAGAATCCTAATTTTCAGTATTGGCTCAATATTATTGAGATGCTGGGCGGGAAAAGTCCGGTGTTGATTGTGCAGAATGAAATTGCCGGGCATTCCGAGCCGATTAAAAATGCCGCCGCCATTCGGGAGCGTTTTGAGAATGTGGTGAATCCCTTTCAGCAGGTGGATTTGTCGAAAGCGAGTACCGATGGACGTTTTAAGAATTTGAAAGAAGCCATTATCCATCACGCTCTGCAATTGCCGCACATCGGCAAAGAATATCCTACCTCCTACGTGCGCGTGCGCGAGGCGCTGGAGCGCGAAGCCAAGGAAAAGCATTACATCACCTGGAAGGATTATCAGGAATTGTGCCGCGCAGCGCAAGTGGACGACCCCGATGTGATGCAGGATATTGCCACCACCTTTACCATTTTGGGCGTGTGCCTGCATTTCAAGGACGACGCGGTGCTGCGGAAGTTCGTGTTTCTCAATCCCAAGTGGATTATTGATGCGCTGTTTGAGTTGTTGTACCACCAGATTGTCATTGAGCAGCAGGGGCAGTTTTCCGAAAATGATTTGGCGCGGATCTGGTCGCACGAGCTATACGACGACATGGAGGACAAGCTCATTCGCATCATGGAAAATTTTGAATTGTGCTACCGCATCAAAGACAGCCGCGATTATATGGTGCCGCAGCGCCTGCCCGCCGAGCAGCAGTCGTATGGCTGGCATGAGCCGCAAGCGACGCGGGTGGAGTACGAATACAAATTCATGCCCAAAGGCATCATCACGCGCTTGACCTGCCGTTTGCACGAGAAAATTGAGGGCGACCACGTGTGGAATGACGCGGTGATTTTTGAAATGCCGAAAGCCCGTGCCCTTGTGCGGGAGGTGTACGCGGAGGAAAAAATTGCCATTGAGGTGAGCGGCGAGAAGCGGGCGGATTTGTTGAATCGCATTTTGGATGAGGTGGATGACATTCACCGGAAGTCGAATTATGCGAATTTGCAAGTGGAGAAGAAGGTGCCGTGTTCGTGTGCGGTTTGCAGTGAAGCGAAAGTGCCGTATTTTTTCAATTACGATTATCTGGTAGAATTATTGGATGATGGCGAGTATGATGAGCGTTGTCAGAATAGTCGGAAGAAGGTGGATATTCGGGAAGTGTTGTTAAAAACGGGTATTGATTTTAAGAAAAATCGTAGAACGGGTGATGGGAGGATAGGTTTATGGGGTGATTTGGAACGGGATGGATTTAGAGCCGAAGCAGAAATTTTAATCAAAAAGCTAAATTACCTCCGAGCGGAAAAAGCAAAATCGAGTGACGCAGCGCAAATTTTTACAATTGATCGTCAAATCGAAGAAACCGAAAAACGGCTTGCGGAAATTCGGGCAATTGAATAAACATGCATCAAGCCTTTTGGGTGGCTCGTGTAATATCAAAAATGCCTAAATTTTCCTAACACGTTGATTTACAATCATTTTTCAAATCCACTTTCCTTTCCAGACTGCCCATAAGATGATC
>CAZFBN010000046.1:19167-20287 GCA_964517145.1 uncultured Saprospiraceae bacterium | reverse complement strand
ATTTACAATCATTTTTCAAATCCACTTTCCTTTCCAGACTGCCCATAAGATGATCCGACACGTGCGTCAAATGATCCGACACGTGCACCAAATGACTCAGCACGTGCGTCAAATTATTCGGAACGTGCGCCAGATGATTCGGAACGTGCGCCAGATGATTTGGAACGTGTGCCAAATGACTCAGCACGTGCGTCAAATGATTCGGAACGTGCGTCGGATGATCCGAATAAAGTACCCAAATCTTAAAATTCGAGATGACTCATAGTTGTGATTCGGACGTTTAAGAAACTTTAAAAGTTGTGGTGCGCTGACGTAGCTTTTTACGACTGCAATGTAGCGCGGTACGGGAGGATCAAGCCGAGCTGCCAGAGATGAAAAAAGATTCAAACGCTTTTATCAAAATTGTTCTGTAAGTAGATTGTTAAATTGTGTAACCATTGTTAGACGACATTTTTAACTTTTTATTGATGGTATTATCTAACATCTTCAAGTATAAATCGTTTCATCTGCACTTATCTATTACCTAAACAAACCGTAACACGATGATCCCAACTAACTACTCAAATCACAATTGGGGCAGTTCATTCAAAACTGCAATTCTTACTACAGTACTAACGCTTCTACTACACGCTTTTTCTTATGCGCAGACGACCTGTGATGCAAGTGCCGGCGCGCTAAACGGCGAAATTTGCATTCAAAACCAAGCAGTAACCATTCGGGCTACGTTGCGTGGCGACACCACCGTGCCTACGGGTTATCAGATCTTGTATGTATTAACCAGTGGCGATAGCCTGGTGATTGATGAAGTATCGGAAGATGCCTCTTTCAGAATTGATGATCCTGAAGGTATTTACACCATTCATACCTTGGTGTACGATACAACCACGTTGAATTTGGATAGCCTGGTGACTTTCGGAGAAACCACAGGTGCGGCGTTGAATGACTTACTGATTCAGGGCGGCGGCACTATTTGTGCAGCGTTGGATGTTGCAGGGGTCAAATTTAGATTTGGCGACTGCGGTATCAGCGAAGATTGCGAAGCGGATGCCGGTAGCCTGGTGGCTTTAGAAGGCGCTTGTTTCAACGATTCTACTGCTACCCTTACTGCTACGATTGGCGA
>CAZFBN010000046.1:0-19067 GCA_964517145.1 uncultured Saprospiraceae bacterium | reverse complement strand
CGGCGGCGAAATCTGCGGCGCGCTGGATGTAACGGGTGCGTTGTTTAATATTGAAAATTGTGATACCGACAGTTGCGATGCGGACGCCGGTAGTCTGTTGGCTGTAGAAGGCGCTTGTTTCAACGATTCTACTGCTACCCTTACTGCTACGATTGGCGATAGTGCTACTGTGCCGGCTGGTTATTCTTTGTTGTACGTATTGACTTCGAGCGACAGTCTGGTGATTGAACAAGTGGGTACCACGCCGACTTTCACGGTGGATACCATCGGAATTTACCGGATTCACACTTTGGTGTATGATTCTACAACTTTGGATTTGGGAAGCATTGCCATTGGCGAAACCACAGGCGGTGCTGTAAATGGCTTATTAACACAAGGCGGCGGCGAAATCTGCGGCGCGCTGGATGTAACGGGTGCGTTGTTTAATATTGAAGCTTGCCCTCAACCAGAATGCGAAGCCGTAACTGGACGCCTCACTGGTACGCCGATTAGTTGTTTAACCGATGGCGATAGCATCACTTTGGCGGCTACAGTGCAGACCGAAGCAACCATACCAAGCGGCTACTCCTTATTGTATGTACTCACTTCCGGCGATAATCTGGTGATTGAACAAGTAGGTACAACGCCGACTTTCACGGTGGATACCATCGGAACTTATCGGATTCACACTTTGGTGTATGATTCTACTACCTTGGATTTAGGAAGCATTGTGATCGGGCAAACCACAGGCGGTGCTGTAAATGGTTTATTAACGCAAGGCGGCGGCGAAATCTGCGGCGCGCTCGATGTGCAAGGCGTTCGCTTCACGGTCATTGATTGTGATGATGCGCAGGATACTTGCGCGGTGACGTTCGGAAGTCTGATTGCTCTGGATGAAGCAGTTTGTCTAGGCGAAGATGAAGATAGTGTAACCATCGAAGCCAGTGTACAAGAAGCACCGATTGTGCTGGATAGCTTCCAGATTGCATACGTACTAACCAGCGGCGACAGTTTGGTAATTTTGGACATCAACGATGAGCCAAGCTTCACGGTTGATTCTGTTGGAACCTATCGCATCCACGTGCTTGTGTACGATTCTACAACTTTGTCTTTGGATGGCGTTGTATTTGATACCACTACTGGATTTGACATCAATGAATTGTTGATTCAAGGTGGCGGTGCAATTTGCGCAGCGCTTGATACAGAAGGCGTTATTTTCGACATTGAAATATGTCAGGATTCCTGCGAGGCGACCTTTGGTGCGTTAGAAATTGATCCAGCCGCAGACGAAGCTTGCTTCAGCGATAGCACGGCAACACTTACGGCGCGCGTGGCAACGGAAGCCAATGTGCCCGATGGTTATAGCCTGTTGTATGTTTTAACAAGTGGAGAAAATCTTGTTATCGAACAAGTGAACGATGACCCGATTTTCACAGTGGATACCACCGGTCGTTATACCATTCATACCTTGGTGTATGATTCTACTACCTTGAATCTGGGTAGCATTGTAATCGGCGAAACCACGGGCGCTGATGTAAATGGCTTACTTATTCAGGGCGGCGGTGAAATCTGTGGTGCTTTGGATGTCGAAGGTTTAGTTTTCAATGTAGAAAATTGTGACAGTACCAATGTCGATTGTGACACGCTGGAACTTGGCGAACTGATAATTGTTGGCAATGATGTAAGATGCTATGAAGGCGACACTGTTGAAGTAGCATTGAGTTTTGCGGATGCTCCAGAACTGCCAACGAATTACGAAATTGCCTATCTCATTACACAAGGCGATGACAATACGGTTATACAATTGCGCGGCGAGCCATCCTTCAATGTGGACAGTGTGGGGGTTTATCGCATTCACGTGTTGGTTTACAATCCTGAAACATTTGATTTGAATACCATTACCATTGGCACTTCAACCGCAGGTAGTATTAATGAATCGCTTGTTCAAGGTGGTGGCAATATCTGTGCAGCATTGGATACCAATGGTATTATACTGGATATAAGAAATTGTGACGATGAAGTGGATTGTGAAGAGGATTTGGCTACTGGCAGCTTGTTTGCAGAAGTAGATGGCGCTTGCTTGGATGATGATTATCAGGCAACGCTGACCGCAGAAATTGACGAAGAGGCAACTGTTCCTGCCGGTTACGAAGTAGCTTATGTGTTGACTTTTGGTAGCAATTTGACGATTGCTGACATCAATGACGAGCCTACTTTCACGGTGAATCGTGTTGGGCAATTCCGCATTCATGTATTGGTTTACAATCCTGCAACACTTGATTTGGATGTAATTGACCTGAATACGACGACTGCCAGTGAGGTAAATGCACTGTTGATTCAAGGTGGCGGCGACATTTGCGCGGCACTTGACTTGGAAGGTTTGCGCTTTGATACACGCGATTGCTCTTGTGGCGCTTACGCAGGTGAGTTGAGCCATACTCGTTCGGGTGGCTTTGTTTGTCTGCGTTCAAATGGTGTGTCATTCCTTAGTGCCAACACCAAAACACGTCCGATTATTCCGTTGGGCTACGAGCGTTTGTACGTACTTACTTCTGGCAATAACATGGTGATTGAAAAAGTTGCCAGCATTCCAGTGTTTGGTGTGCGCGAAACGGGTGTGTATCGCATTCACACTTTGATTTACGATCCTACTACGTTTGATCTGAATGAGATCGAATTTGGTGTGACCACTGCAGCCACCATCGACGCTTTGTTGCGTCAAGGGGGTGGCGAAATCTGTGCGGCACTCGAATTGCCAGGTTTGAAATTTACCGTTACCAACTGCCTCGATCCAAATGGCGATGGCACGCAAGGTTTGGTGGCATATCCAAATCCGGCTACCAACGATGTGAATCTCAACCTGCCACAAGTGGACAACGTAACACGCATCAGCATTGAAATGATTGATATGAACGGTAACATTGCCAAGCAATGGCAAATGGATGGTCAGCGTGCGAATGCTAACCTGAACATTCAAGACATTCAGCCAGGCATGTACTACCTTCGTGTTCTGTACGATCAGGAATTAATACACGATATGAATATTGTGAAAGTGAGATAATTCCTTGCTTTGCAATATACGGCTTGCGGCTATTCCCGTGTGGGAGTAGCCGCATTTTTTTAATCCTTCATTTGTAAAACCGCCAACCATTCTTACATTTTCCTCAAAGATTCTTGCTAAAAATAGATGCGCAATCTGCATTTTTTGCATAAATTGCAGCCTCTCCCCCCTCATTCGCGAAACATCGGATGACCTTAATTTGTATTAATAAAAAATCAACCAGTGTTTTTCACGGTTTAACAAGTTTATCAACACCTAGAAAAGCAAAGAAAGCAGGGGTGATATTTAAAACCCATTTTTAGATCGGCAATATTTAGAATTCAAAGTATAACAAACATGATCCCACAATCTAACAAATTTCAATGCTCCCGCAGCAGTTGGGTCAAAGCTGCTATTTACACCTTCGTACTTTTTCTTTCAGCTATTACGCTTCATGGTCAATCTGCACCTTGCTCCGTAAAAGCCGGTTCACTGAAAAAAACGAGTATTTGTATTCAAAATGGACAAACCATTTTAAAAGCAACCCATCGTGCCGACACGCTTGCGCCGCAGCGTTATGAGATGGTTTACCTCTTGACGCATGGCGAGCAGCAAACTGTGACAGAAATAGCCAATGAAGCGGCTTTTGTGCTACCCGATGCGGATTCTCTGGAAGGTGTTTATACCGTTCATACCTTGGTGTATGACCCTGCAACACTGAATTTGAGTACCGTTACCTTAGGCTCCACCAAACTGAACGATGTAAATGCCCTTTTGACGCAAGGCGGCGGCGCCATCTGTGCTGCGCTGGATATGGAAGGGGCATCGGTTGAATTTGGATCGTGCCAACTACCCTGTAAAGCCGCTGCCGGTCGCTTGGTAGCAGAAGCGTTCGCGTGCATGCCAAGTGGCGGCGAATTGCAACTCAAGGCAAAGGTGCAAGCTGCGCCGATTGTTCCGGCGGGTTATAGTGTATTGTACGCATTGGTCAATCCGAATGGAGAAATTTTCCAGTATTTAACGCGGCCTTCGTTCAATACGATGGCTACGGGCACTTTTGCTTTACATACTTTGGTGTATGACCCAACCACGTTGGATTTAGACCAAATTTCAGAAGCTAGCATTGTAACACTTGCAAGCATTGATACGCTTTTGACTCAAGGTGGCGGTGATATTTGTGGCGCTTTGGATATGGTGGGCGCTAAGTTTGAAATTGTTGCCTGCCCAGCGCCTTGCCAGGTTAGTGCAGGTACGTTGGCGATGAATGTCAATCCATGCTTGAGAGATAGCAGCGTCACCATTAATGCCATTAGAAAAGATAATCCGCAGGTACCAACCGGACATCAGGTGCGCTACTTGTTAAGTACCAGTACGGACAAAGTAATCCAAAGAATCGGAACTACGCCTTCGTTTGCAGTAAGCGACTCAGGCATTTATTCCATTCATACCATTGTATATGACCCAACCAGCTTCCAAATCGATAGCTTGGTGCTAGGGGTAGCAACGATTCAAACCTTGTCAGCAGCACTGGATACGTTGTGCGGTGATGTAGATGCGGTGGGTGCGGTTTTTGATATACATGTTTGTCCGCCGCTGATTTGCTCTGCCAAAGTTGGAACGCTTGTTGCAAATGACAGCACTTGTCTGTTCAACGGCAAAGCCAAAGTGAAAGCCAGTGTGCCCATTGCGCCGCTGGTGCCATTTGGTTTCCAAAGCATTTATCTGTTGACTGCTGGCGATTCATTGATAGTAGAACAAAAAAGTGCTTCGCCCGAATTTGAAGTGACGCGCGCGGGGATTTTCTATATTCAAACTTTTGTAGTTGATACCACTGCGTTCAAGTTAGATTCTATTAAAATTGGCAGCACCAACACATTAGAATTAAATCGTTTGTTAATACAAGGCGGCGGTAGCATTTGTGGGGCATTGGATAAAAATGAAGTTCAATTTAACATAGCAGCCTGCAAAGATTGCCCTGCAAGCGCGGGGACGTTAAGTTCGAACACCGTTCCTTGTTTGGAAAATGGCAAAGCGACGCTGACCGTTTACAACGTGACACCACCGGTAGTGCCCGCAGGTTTCAAAATCGCTTATTTGCTTACCAACGGCAACAAAGTTGTGGAGCAATTGTCTGATTCTGCTTCATTTGTGATCGACTCCATGGGGGTTTATACCCTTCATACCTTGGTGTATGACTTTGCAGCTTTCAATTTGAATACGATTGTGCCTGGCACTTCTACTTTGAATCAAGTTAACAGCCAGTTCATTCAGGGCGGTGGCATCATGTGCGGTGCGTTGGATACAAAAGGCTTCTCTTATTTTGTGCTGCCATGCGCGGTGAGCTGCGAAGTAGATGCAGGTACGTTGAGACGTTCCAGCGAGACCTGTTTGCAAAACAACCAGGCTACCCTTGAAGCAACACACGAGGAAGTGCCTTTGGTGCCAGAAGGATTTGAGGTAAGGTATTTTCTTTCAGTCACGGATCTGAAAGTGATTCGACAAATCAGCACAACGCCTTCTTTTACAGTAACAGCCGAGGGAGATTACACCATTCACACCTTTATTTATGATCCTCAGGAGATAAATATCAACGATATTCGCCTCAATATTTCCAGCGTTGCGGAAGTTGTTTCGTGGTTGTTGCCAAATGGCGATGCTTGTGGCGCAATTGACCAAACAGGGGTCACATTTGAAGTGCATAAATGCGGCGATAGCTGTGGCGTAGTTGCGGGGTCACTAGGTAATACGAACAGTTTTGTATGTATCAGCAATGGTAGCGCAACACTTTCTGCTTATATCTTGAATGAGTCATTTGTGTTATCTGGCTTTGAAGTGAAATACATTTTGGCGTATGGCACTGATCTGGTTATTCAACAAACCAGCGACAATCCAGTGTTCAGAGTAAATAGAACGGGTCGTTATTCCATTCACACCTTGGTTTATGATCCAAGAACTTTTAATGTGAATGCGCCCATTTCGGGTTTTACGACCATTTATAATGTGCATCAGCAGTTATTACAAGGAGGAGGTACCATCTGTGGCGCCCTGAATACCACGGGTACAGCTTATCAGGTAAATACTTGTAGTGGTGCCGACTCTGGCGATGATGCCTTGTTGCTACGCGCCTACCCGAATCCGTCCACACAGAAAGTGAATGTGGTATTGCCACAGATAGAAAAAGTGGATCAGATCACGATTGAACTTATTCATTCTAACGGTGACTTGGCGCGTCAATGGCAGCTTGATGGCTATACGCCCAGCATGAATCTGGATGTTTCGGATGTAAATCCGGGGATGTATTACATTCGTGTGCTGTATGATGGCAAGTTTATACAGCAAACTTCGATTGTGAGAGCACAATAATTTTAGTTCTTTATATAAAAAAAATAAATATGCGGTTGCTTCCGAATGAGGGAGCAGCCGCATTTTATTAAAAATACCGATTTAAACGTGATGTTGTGAAAGTGCTTGAAAGAAAAAGCGTTGTAAATGGTACAATTCGCTGCGATGTTGCAGGATTTTTTTTTTATTTTCTATAAAATTTTTCCTCCCAAAAATTAAAAATAATTAAACGTTTCCCTCCAACCGATTTAAACGGATTTGCTGTCCTTTTGAATGTTTAAAAAGCATGACTTCCATCTGACATTTCAAACAATAAAAAAAATTAATATAAATAAGAAACCTTAATTTTAACCATTGAAACCTAAATCATAAACCATGAATCAAATTCCTTACACAATGCAACGTTCCTGGTACAATTTTTTGAGCATTGCCGCTTTTATATTGATGCTTTTTAGTTATCAATTTGCACAAGCACAAGCCGGCAGTTGTACCGCAAATGCGGGCACTTTGGATGCACTGGACGTTTGTATTCTACCAGACCAAACCATTTTGAAAGCAACGAACCGCGGTGACACGATTGTTCCTCAAGGATATGAGGTGCTATACGTACTGACGAAAGGCAGCGAGTTGGTCATTCAACAAGTAGCTGCCGAACCGATTTTTATGCTAGACGATTCATTGTCAGGCATTTACACATTACACACATTGGTGTACAACCCTGCCACTTTGAATTTAAGTACAATTATTTTAGGACAAACCACTGGTTTTGACGTCAATGCCCTACTCGTGCAAGGCGGCGGCAGCACCTGTGCCTCGCTGGATGTAAAAGGCGCAAAAGCACGCTTTGGCACTTGTGAAGACACTTGCTTCGCTTCGGCAGGCAAGCTGAAAGCCAATGCCGGCGCTTGTTTGCAAAATGAAAGTGCTACTTTGACTGCCAGCGTCCAAACAGCAGCCATCGTCCCCACTGGTTTTACGCGCTTGTACGTACTCACTTCCGGCGATGATTTGATTATCCAACAAGTTAGCACAATGCCATCCTTCCAGGTCACATCCACCGGGCGCTTTACCATTCACACTTTGGTGTATGATTCTACGACACTTGATTTGGATACCATTGAATTTGGAGTCAGCTCCGCTTCGGTCATTAATGGATTGCTTCTACAAGGTGGCGGCAGCATTTGCGGGGCACTCGACGTCAATGGCGCAGTTTTTAACGTAAGCACCTGCGTACCCGTTTGCAGCGCAAGAGCAGGTACACTGAAACCCAATAGCGACGATTGTTTGCTGGGTGGCAAAGCCCAACTTATGGCAAAAACAGTACTAAGCCCGACGGTGCCAAGCGGCTACCAACTGCGCTATTTACTCACATCGGGTTACGGATTAGTCATTCAACAAATAGACACAACGCCTACTTTTACTGTAACAAATGCGAGGCTTTATACCATTCATACCTTGGTGTATGATCCTAATACACTAAATATCAACAACATACAACTTGGTCATACCAAAGCTACTGATGTACATAATTTGTTGATTCAGGGAGGTGGTTCGATTTGTGGGGCATTGGATTTAACGGGTGCAAATTTCAATGTAAAAGCTTGTCCGCCGCCACCTTGCTACGCGAAAGCCGGAAAACTGAAGCAAGACAGCGAGCCTTGTTTGCAAAATGGTGCGGCAGTGTTGAAAGCAAAAATATGGTCTGAACCAACGGTGCCAAGCGGCTACAAATTGCTGTATTTGTTGTCTTCTGGGCATGATTTGGTGGTAGAACAAACCAACAGTACACCTTATTTTGTGGTGAGAAGATCGGATATTTTTACCATTCATACTTTTGTTTACAATCCAAATACGTTTGACCTGCATCAGATTTACTTGGGATCCACTACCATTTTTGATATTCAGGAGTTGATTGACGAAAGCGAAGGATATATTTGCGCGGCACTGGATTTGGAAGGCGCTGATTTTTATGTGCAAAACTGCGCAGTTTGTTCGGCAAAAGCCGGTAAAATCGAGCCTGCCAACGCCCCTTGTTTGCAAAATGATACAGCTACCATCATGGCGCAAATTGTGCAGGCACCGGTCGTTCCCGCGGGGTATGCCGTGCGTTACTTATTGACTTCTGGCTCAAGTCTCGTCATTCGTCAAATCAGCAAAACGCCTTCTTTCCTCGTTACTACTCAAGGGCGCTACAACATTCATACCTTGGTGTATGATTCTACAACGCTTAATTTAAACAATATCAAACTTCACATTACTACTGCATACGATGTGCATAAATGGTTGATTCAAGGCGGCGGCACGATTTGCGGCGCGCTCGATCTTGACGGGGCGACTTTTTATTTGGAAAAATGCGATTACAACTACTGCCCGGTGAGCGCAGGTTCTCTTTTCACCTTCACTGGCAATGTTTGCCTTAATCCGACGGCGCGCCTGGTCGCATCTCACTTGCAGCAACCCGTCAAAATCAATGGCTATAAAGTGGTCTATCTCCTTAGTTTTGGGCATAGTCTTGTCATTGAACAAATAAGCGAAACCGCTGCTTTTCAAGTGAATAAAAACGGTACCTTCCGCATTCATACGTTGGTTTACAATCCGCTCACTTTGAATCTCAATACCGATATTCGATTGGGCACTACCAAAATTCCAGCCTTGCATGACTTGCTGATTCAGGGCGGCGGCGATATTTGTGGGGCATTGGACATTCACGGCGCAACCTTCGAGGTACGTAACAATTGCAATTATTTGAATGACACTCAGACACCTGTGCAGCTTTTTCCGAATCCAACTACCGATGTGGTGCATCTTGAATTGAATGGCTTAGAAAATGCCAATTCTATTCGGATTGAATTGTTGGATGTCAGCGGTCATTTGGTCAAAACCTGGAATTTTGATGCTGGAATGCAGCGCGCTTCCTTGAGTTTACAAGAATTCAACGCGGGTATTTACAACATCCGAGTGATTTATGACCAGCAGATCATTCAAAATCTTCGGGTTGCCAAAGCAACGCATTGATTTTATATAAAGCTTATTTTTATTATAAAATTGCTAAAACAGCTGCTTCGTACATCGGGGCAGTTGTTTTTTTTTAGCAGTTTTTAAACTTTTTCTTTTTACCTTAGTCCAAGTTGTAAACAAACAAATTGAATTTAAACTAAATCATTTCACTATGAAAATCAAAGCTTTGATAGGCGTTGTTGCGCTTTTATTGTTGGCAAGCGCTTTCAGTGCATTCACCTCAGCCACTGCATTTCCACCAAAATGGGAATTACTGGGTAGCCGCAAGGTTAATTACGGTTTGGACAAAGATGAAATTGTTGTTACAAGACAAGAAGGCGTGTTTTCTGCTTTGAAAATCAAAGTCAAAAGAGGCGGCATCAACCTTCACCGCGTAGCTGTTCATTTCCGCAATGGCGAGGTACAAGAATTGGAAGTGCGAGAAGACATTCCGGCGGAAGGCGAGTCGCGCGTACTGGATTTAACTGGAAACAAACGGATTATTGTAAAAGTGGTTTTCTGGTATGATACTAAAAATTATGCCAACCAGAAAGCGGTTGTAAATTTGTGGGGAAGACATTAATTTGGGAAACAGGAGTCATCCCAAATTTTTGTTTGCACACGCTATTTTGCTAAGCTGAATGCTGGAATGCCGACAGGTAGTGCATTCCAGCATTTTTTATTTTTCAAAATAAGGTACTCAATTTTTAAAATTCAGGATGACTCCTGCTTGAACTTATTGCTGTTTTCTAAATAAATAACGCGTAATAAAAATACCTGCGCCCGCACTCGCGGCATCGCTGCCCACGCCAGGGCTGTACACACCAGACGTCACATTCACCAATTCCCAGCCATTGAGGGTCATTTCCGTCACCTTATCGGTAATCATTTGATCGTTTTCTTTTACATTTTTAAAATTAATACCGGTCAAGCTGAAAAAATTTTTCATTTCTTTCTCTTCCATGGCACCATCAGGCGCTGAAGTAATCATGCGGGAACGCCCCAAACCAGCAGGTACTACCGATTCAATGGTCGTAACCAATTGATAATCATAAGTTGTTTGCACGGAACGGAACGCATAAATTCCTGATAAAAGGGTAATAATAACGGCGGCAATTACAAAATTTTTTTTCATGTTTTTTAATGTTTATTTACTTTGCCGCAAGGTGTTAAAAATTGCTACAGGTGTCAATATTTTTCGACCGAAGTAGCCTAGCGCATTTTTAATTTTCAATTTGACGTTTTGTAAATTACCGACGATATAATTTTTTATCAAATTTGTAATAAGAAAGTATAATTATAAAATTTAAATCCCTGTAAATCAGCTTGTTATTAATTTTAGCGCGTCATTCAATAAAATTGATATTAAAATTAAAAAAGAAGCAAAATGGCAGTTGTGAATGTAAAAGCATTGCTCGACACCATGCCACAAACCGGCAGCGTGGAGTGGATTGGGGTGCGCCCTGCGCATAAAGCGCCTATGAAAGTGTTGGAAGCCGTGAACATTTCTATAGAAAATGGACTTGCGGGCGATCGTTACATCAAAAAGAATGGCAATCGTCAGATTACGCTTTTTCAGGCAGAATACCTGCCGGTGCTGGCTAGTATTTTGAAATTGGAAACCGTTGATCCAGCGCTTTTGCGAAGAAATCTGCTGGTTTCGGGTATTAATCTACTGGCTTTTGCCAACCGATCCTTTCAAATCGGTTCTGTAATATTAGAAATGACAGGCATGTGTCACCCTTGTTCCCGAATGGAAGAAAATTTGGGTCCTGGCGCTTACAATGCCATGCGTGGACACGGCGGCATCACTGCAAAAGTGATTCAAGCAGGAACTATTTGTCTGGGCGATGCGGTTACACTTTTTGTACCCAATTACTAAATTACCAGCTAACCTGACATGGAACATATAAAAATCGAATGCCCGCAATGCGGCTGGGAGCCGGATGGCGGCGCTTACTGGATGTGCAGCCAATGCCATCATATTTGGAATACATTTGATACTGCTGCGCAGTGCCCTTCCTGTGGCTTTCAGCACGAATATACCTCCTGCATTCCCTACGCGGGCGGCTGCTACGCGTATGAACCACATGTCGATTGGTATAAAAACCTGGACGACATTGTTCAAGAAGAATTGAATGAAGTTATGATAGAACAGGAAGCACTCGTTACAAATACTGCTTTTTTGCAAAATACAATACCAATGCGTTCACCGTGTGCGGATGCTGAAAATAGCCTTCGCGAAAGCGCTGCCACACCTCTTCTATGGATAAAGTGACAACACTTAAGGCTTCACCCTCATCCAAAAATAAATTATGCGTTAGCTCCACATTTTCAGCCAAATAGTGGTGAATGTAATTTGTCATAAATACCGGATTCGACGCTATTTTTCCCAAATATGCCCAATGAGTACCGGTGTAGCCCGTTTCTTCCCGCAGTTCGCGTACAGCAGCGTCGGTGTGGTTTTCATTTTCATCTACAATGCCACCCGGCAATTCAAGCGTATCTTCCTGAATACCAAAGCGATATTGTTTTACAAAAAGCATTTGTTGATCTTGGGTAGTAGCAACGATGTTTGCAGCATCGGCTGTTTCCAGCACGATCATGCGATCCATAGCGCCATTGCGCGGATTTTTCATGTAATCAAAACGGGCGCGAAACAGCTTGAGATCGGCGAGCATCTCAGAGCGCAGGCGTTCCCACTGGAGATCTTCTAGCATAGTCAAAGGCATTAGACAGGATGAACAAGATCATTTTCGCTTGCAAAAGTCTTTAAAATCTTGCAATCCTGTCTAAAAATTCACAGTTTAATCTTTATCAATAATCGCATCGTCAATCAGTTCATCGCCATCGCCGTCGAGGTCATCCATGCCAGGCACTTTGCCTTCTTTTTTCTCTTTTTTATAATTTGGATCAGGCTTTAATTCCAATACATTTGGATCATCTTCCACCGGCTTTTGCCCACCGGTATTGTGATAATCGCCTTCCGCGTAGCGCTGCGCTTTTTCAAAAAAACTACCCATGCCGCCCAGGGTACTTTCTGCACTTTTGTCAGCGGCACGCTTTTGCCATTCCGCGCGCTCGCGTTCGGCTTCACGTTGGATGGCTTCTTTTTCAAGGCGATCTTTCTCGGCTTCCTGCTGCGCTTTTTCTAACAAATCATCAAATTTTTCTTTGAATTGACCACTCGCCTCACGTGCACGATCTACCAATTCACTGCCTTTTTCTGCCAGTTTAGCGCCCACGTCTTCGGCTGCCGCTTTCAATTTGGATTTTAATTCAGCCGTTTTTTCTTCCAACTCACTGCGCGTTTCTATTGGCGTTGAGGTCGTTTGCTCATTTTGAATAGCGTCAAAAATATCCTCTCCCTCCAGCGGGTCCTTCGGTGCAGTAGTGTTTGTTTCAGTTTGAATGCTGGAAGCTACAAAATCATCTGCTGTACCGGGCGTTTTAGGTGGCGCAGCTTCGCTCGCAGGCTTATCTTTGCTGGCAGTTTCCCAGATACTTTCTGTGATGTCCTCCACTTTATCTTTGGCAGCAAGGTACAAGTCACTCGCTTTTTCCGAGGCTTTCTCATAAATGTCGCCTGCTGTTTCTGCTGCTTTTTCGATGAATTCACCCGATTTCTCTATTAAATCTTCGCCCACTTCCTTTCCTGTTTCCACCGCTTTATTTGCCGCCGACTTCGCTACGGACTTTGCGCCAAACAACAGTTTTTTAAAATCATTGAGCATGCTCATGTTTCTAGATTTGAAATGTGAATATGAAATTTGAACCCTTCTATTCAGCAATTATACAACAAAAATAGCGCTTTTGAAAGTTTTTTATATAAAGGGTGATAAGAGAATAAGGGAATAAGTGACTAGAATTAGGTAGAATTTCATTCCCCCGTCATCCTATTCCCCTATTACCTTGTTCCAACCATTCTCCCTCTACGGCTGTATCCTCTATATTCCAAAAACGTTCCACTTCCTGCTCGATATAACGCGCCTGATCGTGATTTTTCAATCCGCGCAACAATTTTATATGATTCCCATTTTTCAAGTGTGCATACACCCCAAAGGCATAATTTGGACGACCATTGGTGCGGCTTTCTACGTATTTATCAATAAATAACTGCGATACCCGATCTACGGCAACGTTGCGATCCGGATAAAATGGCATCTTTAAAGGTTTATGTAAAACGCTGATTTTCCTGGAATTAACGGTGATAAATGTTGTGTTAAAAAAGATACACAATGTGTAATAAAACAATGATAATCCGACCAACAAATGCAAACTAATGAATAACAATATGATCCACTCGCCTTGCGTCAGTGCGATTATGATAAAAGGAATGAGTACCGCATTCCAAAAAATAGTAAAAAACACAAAAAAGCCACTGTTGGAAGATTTTCGCCAATTAATTTGAATGTCCAACTCGCTGAGGTAACTCGCCGCCTCGATCCCCGGTGGCAACGGCACTTCTGGCCGCTGGCGCGTGATTTGGTTCATTTGCGCTTCAAAGCTAAACAAGGTGTGGCACTGATGGCATTTGGCGATCAGCTTGTCAATGTTCATGTCCTCATACCGAATGGGCGCTTGGCAATGCGGACACTGGAGTTGTAAGTACATGTTGTAAAAATTAGTGGCTAGCAATGCTGCAATTTAAAGGAAAGTTTTGAATTATCAGAGGTTTAAAACAAATGTTGAAGCGGTTTTACAGACAACTTTTTACTTTTGCGATGGTTGTGGAGTAGTCTGGGACACTGATAAAGACTGAGGGGACTGATTCATACTGATTTTTTCCTTTGCTTAACATGGAACAACTGCACAAATAAATAACAAAATAAAAAATCATTATCCATCTGTGTCCTATCCAGTTGCTTTAGTAAATTTAGCAACGTACAAAGTCCTGATTCAGAGGGTTTTAAATAGAAAATATAAAATTTAAAATAATATTATGATCTATTCCAATCTTGGCACTACCGATTTGAAAGTGAGCAAAATATGCCTGGGCACCATGACCTTTGGGGAGCAAAATACCGAAGCTGAAGGGCATGAACAAATGGATTATGCTGTTAATCAAGGTGTTAACTTTTTTGACGCTGCCGAAATGTACTCCATTCCGCCCCGCCCGGAAACGCAGGGCAGCACGGAGCGCATCATTGGTATCTGGCTGAAAAGTAGAGGTGGACGCGATAAAGTGGTGATTGCAACAAAAATTGTTGGTCCAGGTGCTGCTTTTCTGCATATACGTAATCCGCTGCATATCAATCGGGAACAGATTTTGCAGGCAATAGAAGGTAGTTTGCAACGCTTACAAACAGATTATGTCGATTTGTATCAAATTCACTGGCCCGAACGTAATAACAATCGATTTGGCAAATTAAATTATGAATATGATGTAAATGATCCTTGGGTAGATAATTTACAAGAAGTGCTGGAAACAATGGATCAACTGGTAAAAGCCGGTAAAATCAGGCATTTTGGGGTGTCGAATGAAACTGCCTGGGGTGTAATGCGCTTTTTACATTTATCCGAAAAACATGATATAACCCGCTGTCAAAGCATTCAAAACGCTTATAGTTTATTAAATCGAACGTTTGAAATTAATTTATCCGAAATTACACATCGCGAAAAAGTGGGGTTATTAGCGTATTCGCCTTTGGCATTCGGTAAATTGAGCGGCAAATATCATAATGGCACTTCCGAACCGACCGCGCGTTTGAATCAATTCAAGCAATATACCCGTTACAACAGTGCAGAAGCAGCGCAAGCCATTCAGCAATATTTAGCTTTAGCCCAAAAATATGATATAAATCCTGCACAAATGGCACTGGCGTTTGTAAATACTCGCCCTTTTGTTACAAGTAATATCATAGGTGCAACGACAATGTCACAATTAAAAGAAAATATTGACAGTATTCATATTACATTGTCAGCGGAAATATTACAAGAAATTGATAAAATTCATAAAGACATTCCAAATCCGGCACCTTAAAATTTTAAGTTATTGATTAATGGTTATCAGGACGGGACACGTCACTTCCGACAACTGCTTACCGATAAGCAATAACTGATAAACAAAATTTCATGCAACTAAAAAAAATCCAGCATTATTTACAAGAGTATAAAAAATTTCTAAGCTCGCCTGCCGCGCAGGAACGCCTGTACGCTTGGGAATCGCAGCGCATTTTTCAGGAGCATTGGGACGTGGAAGCAAAGAATTTTGGGGATATGTTCGACCGCAGCCTTGACAATTCGCAGACGCGCCGCCTTTGGAAACGTGAAAATTATGAGCCTAAAAAACGCATGTTGGATTTTATTACATTGGAGCCGGAAGGGGTTCGTTTTATTTTTCAGGATTTATTCAATGAAGAGAAAAATGTGGAGAATCGGGTAGATCGCTTCGTTTTTTATTGTGATGATTTATTACAAAATTATAAAGAAAAATACCCCCGCTCAACGGAAAATCGTCATTGGCATGATGATAATTATCAAATGGTGTCTATTTATTTAGCATTTCGATATCCTGATAAATATGCTATTTATGAACACGAAGCATTTAAACTCTTATTGCAAAAAATTGGCAGCTCGGATATTCCACAAGTTCCTGATGTTGGGCGCTTTGTAAAAGTAATACGCACTTTATATAATTTTATGCAAAAAGAATCAGAAATATTACAATTTCATCAAAATCGACTGAATTCCAAGCGACATTACATGGGCGAGAGTTTATTAATCATGTGGGATTTTTATTTATTTTGTGTACATATTTAAAATTAATTTTTCACTTCTTTTTGCAACCACTAGGTCTTTCCCCTCGTCATATGGAAGGTAAATCAAAAGTATTCTCGAATTGATATGATGTTTGTACATAAAACAGCTATTTTTTTATGGGTCGTATTAGCGAATCATGTTTTTTTATTTGCGCAATGTAATGTTGGCACTTATGTTGTTAACGGAAATGCACTAATTACAGGCAGCTGTAAAATAACAGGCGATCTTATTATAAACAATGGAGCAACACTAAATATTGATCTAAGCAGCCCTCAGGTGGATACGTTTGTGGTGCAAGGAAATATATTGCTGCAAGGCAACGCAGTTTTATGGGTGCATGGAGCAGAAAACGAAGGAAAGGAATATTTCATTATAAACAACCAATATAATAATCATCGTAGCATTACATTAAAAGATAACAGCCGCTTACAATGGGAACATATTACTTTTAGAACGCAAGAAGGTGATCTTCGCAATGCGCCGAGTCGTTATATGAGCTGTAATGTTGAAGACAAATCATTATTTTATGTAAATAATTGCAAAATAAATCGAGAAACTGCCTGGCTTTTGTGTAATGTCAAAAATAGCGCTACCTTTATTGGCTTAGAAACTGATGGCGTTCCAACTGAATTATACCTGCAAGATGCCGCCCAAATTTCTTTGAATGGAGCTAAGACCGAGACGGGTGTTTGGCTGAATTTTCAGGGCATCACCGATACGCTTAACCTGCCGACAGATCAAACGCGCGCCTTTACTTGGAAAATTGGAAGAGGCGCAAGTGGTTTGGCTACTCCTTGGTATTTGGAAATTAATAATGCTAAGCCCGGATTGGGCGTCGAAATTCCTCCGACTGCAAAAATGACCATCAACGGGGCGGGATTTCCGATAACGGGTGAGCTAAAAGTGGCGATGATGTTTGCAAACAATACCGACACCATCCAAAATTTAAAAGTAGGGCTTCAAAATACAACCATTCAAAGTGGTGCAAATGGAGGTGTTACCCTCCAAAATGTACAATTAGGACCCATCGCCTGGCAATTGTATGCGCTTATGAATGAGCAGCTTTACATCAAGCATTCTATTGTAAATGAAATTGCAATTGCCGGTCCTAGTCAGGTGGTCGTAGATAGTTCGTTGTTACAATTGGCAGTGTTAGGAGCAGTTGGCATTGGTGGCAGCACGCTTATTGTCAATGATTCTGAAATTTGGAGTCAATCTATTACAGCAAGTAACAATAGTAATGTAATTTTAAATAATTGTAAAATAGTAGGCAGTTTATTTAGTACAATAGATGCTGCTTCTCGAATTGTAGTAAATGGCGGATGTTTTTTCCCAAATCCTATGAATTGTACGCCTGCTAATATGGTTAATATAATGAATGGGCAACCGAATTGTAATCCGTTTGTACCTCCCGGTTTCCCGCAAGCGCTAACACCCGAATCCATTGCATTTAATAACGTAAATAACTGTACCACAGCCACAAATAATGTAAAAAACAAAATAGATTGGCACACATTTCCTAATCCTACCTACGATTATTTATATGTAGAAAAACCCGCTTCCGTTCAATTTTATACCGTTGAATTGTATGATTTTTACGGAACTTTAATTATGAAAGATGAAAACAAGTCGCGCCTTGATCTTACAACATTTCCAAACGGAGTGTACTACCTTAAAATTACAAGCCAGGATAATAATTGGAGCACTAAAATTATAAAGCATTAAGCTAACTCATTTTTTGGCAAAAAATGCAAAAAGTATTATATTAAAAAACAGCGACCACTCAATCAGTAGCCGCTGTGAAAAGATATGTTCAACATTTTTAATGTAAAGCAGTGAATTCGCTGCTCGATTACAATTGGGTGATTTTTACTTTTTTTAACTTACTGGATAACAGATTTTTGTCAGCCATTTTGCTGGGTCAGGTTCTATGCCAGGATCGGTTAGGTATTCTTCATAAACCGGCATTACATACTCCAATCCATGTTCTTTGATATAATCATCCATTGCCATATGTGCATTGCTAAGGTTTTCGTACGATCCAAAATAGTCGATCACAAGTGTGGTGCCAGCGGGCGTTTCAATTGTCTCAAAACCAGGAACTTCGGTGTTCGTTGATACCGGAATGCCATACGCCAATTCGGTCATTTTGGTTGCTTCGTCCCAAGTAAAATACAAGCCGCAAGGTGCGCCCGCCATGTCAATACCCGCCTGTTGCACAGCGCCAAATACAAGGGGCAGGTTTTTAGCAAAGCCTTCCGAGATTTTGTCCATGGTGATTTTTTCGCGCAAAGCGATAAAATACCTGGTGGGGACGTCCACTTCTTGCACGGCGTAGCTGCGATAGGTTTTAGCAGTAGCTTCCATTTTTATTGAGTTTTGATTAATTTGCAGGAGTCGAGTTCGATTCAACCAAGGTCTTGAGTTTTCCCAATCCTTCTTCAAAATCATTGCCCAACATTTTATTAAAATTCATAAACAGTCCCATCACATTCCAGGGAAAAGGTATGCCGCCATTCATACGCCAGGTCACTTTTGTACCATTATTTTCGTTCGTTGTAGCCAGGATAGCATTCGATTCGCCCATTCCTTCAAAGCGCAACTTTGTTTCAAAGCGCTCGTTGACCACAATAGCGGTGATCTCTTGCTCGCCGTTACCTTCCACCTTGCTCTGCCAGCGATTAATGGCACCTACCGTGCCGTCCGTGCCAATGATTTCAGATTGCATATTCGGATCTCGCGCTACCCAGGGCGACCAGGTTGCTTGTTTTTCAAAGGTTTGCAGGTAAGTAAAGACAGTCTCGCGCGGTGCGTTGATCACCATAGAACGTTCAACGTTGAAAGATTTGGGCGCTAGAATTCCTAAAATTAAGACAATTACGACCAGCGCAGCCAGTAAAATTCCGACGGTTTTAAGTGCTTTCATACAAATTAGAATAGGATTTAG